>JANMHL010000122.1:0-1686 GCA_031375125.1 Novosphingobium sp.
ACGGTCAGCGTAACCAGCCAGCATGACCGGGACGTTGGCGCAGTTGCCATAAGCAGCTGCAGCAGAATCCAAGATCGAAGCGGCTTCCGGCGTGATGTCCGACTTATCCCAGTCGAAGAACACGATGTACGGACCCTTTTCACACATCGGCGGCGGAGGCGGCGGAGGCGGAGGAGGGGGTGGAGGCGGCGGAGGAGGCGGCGGGGGCGGAGGAGGAGGCGGCGGAGCCGCTTCTTCGCCACCGAAGTTGTAGCCCAGCGTCAGCATCAGCGAGTGCGAACGGAACCGGGTGTCCAGTTCGCGGCTTGCGGGGCCGCCCTGAGTGCCCGAACCGACCAACTTCACGTTATCCTGGTTGTACAGGCGATACTTCAGGCCAACATCAACGTTGTCAGTAACCGGATAACGAATGCCAGCCAGAGCCTGCCAAGCGAAACCCGAATCCGAATCGTTGATGTCGTACAGCGTACCGGTAGCATCGGTAACAACGTTGACGCGGCCGATACCGGCACCGCCACCGACGAACCCTTGCAGGCCATCATCATCACCGAAGTCCAGCATACCGTTGAGCATGAAGCTCAGCGCGCTGGCGTGACCGGTCAGGCCAGCGCCCGAAAAGGTCTGTGACGACGAAACGTTGAAGCCATCAGCGCCTGCGCGGCGATAGCTGGCTTCGGCTTCGAGGCGGAAACCACCGAAGTCGTAACCGACGGCAACGCCGGCATCATAGCCGACCTTGGTGTTGAGGGTGCCGAAACCTGGGCTAACAAGGTCATACATGTCTTCGACGATTACGCCGCCAACATCACCTTCAATATACCAGGAATCGTCGCGGGCCAGAGCCGGCGTCGCGAGGGCCGTTGAGGCCAGCGCCATCCCAATGACGAGTTTGCGCATTATGGTTTTCCCCTTTTAATAGGATTAGAGCCACCGAGTGTCGAATTGTCTAACTGCATCAACTAGCCCGCGCAAGCATTCAAACATCGCAACTGTTGCAATTTTGTCGCGAATCGTGACGTTAGTGGCACGAAACGACCGGATTTTGGGTCGGGTGACGCAGGGTCTCAAGGGGATAGCGGCAAGATTCAGCTCGTCGGGAAAATTCCTGCCGAAACCAGCACGGCAATAATTGCCCCGATTGCAGTTCGGGCCTCAGCATCGCTCGTCGCGCCGCCCGACGGCAGAGCCGGTTTGGCCGGGGCCTGCCAGCCCGACCGGTAGCGAATTTGCTGGCCGGTAGCCTTGTTGAGCAGGGTCATTCCGGCAGTGGGTTGCAGAAACAGCCAGTTGCCAGCCGCTCGCGCGGCAATCATCCCGCTCTGGCCGAGCCAGACACCCGCCGGACTGGCGCCGACCAGCCAGCTCTGTCCATCGACCGGTGTCGTGGGCGGAGTCGCGGTTTCAGACTCGATTGCCAAATGCAAAAGCGCGTCGACACGGGCGGCCAACTCGTTGACGAAGGTTTCTTTTTGGGCTTGCCCCGCAGGCGTGGCTATGTTGCGGCCCGCGCAGGCTTTCCGGCTCGCCAGCGGAATAGAGCGTGGCCTGCGCGCCATTGCCCCAGGTCAGCCTCCGCAGGGACGGCTCAAAGCTGGGGATCTGGCCCGGCGGGCAGACCGCAAGGATCCCACTCTCCCCCTCAACCATAACCGCGCGAACTTCACCGAGCGAGGCCCCGACCAGCGC
>JANMHL010000140.1:0-9832 GCA_031375125.1 Novosphingobium sp.
CCGCGTTCGCCCCGCTTGCTGGTTGGGGCTGCGGCGGCGGGATCATCGGGCAAAGCGGGTGCAGGTTCGTTGACCTCGGGCTCGCGGCCGATCATCAGCCGCAGGTCTGAAACCAGGACGCGCCAGACCCGGTCGGCACCGTCCCCGGTCCAGTGCGCCAAGTCCGCCGTCTGGGTCAGCTCGAACATGATCGGGCGTTCGCACCGCTCGATTATCACCGGCACCAGCGTCTTGGCGCGGTCTGCCAGCGTCGCCTCGGCGCGGACCCAGCGCGAGACCACCGAGCGCGGCGACCACAGCACCACCACCGCCTTGGCCCCGCGCAAGGCCGCCTCGGTCACCTCGTCATAAGCCTCGCCTGAGCGCAGCGCGGTGTCCCACCAGACGTTCAGGCCCTCCGCCGCAAACGCATCGGCATAGCGCTTCGCCGTCGCGGCATCCTCGCGGTTGTAGGACAGGAAGATGTCGGGCTGGGTCATGCGTCGCCCCCAGGATCAGCCTGCAGCTGCGCCAGCGCAGCGCGGAAGAATTCCTGATGAGCAGGCACGCGAAACAAATCGAGGTCGATGTCAGCATCGTCCGCCGCGAGCCGCTTTCGCATGGCTCGGGCTTCGTCCATCCGGCCAAGATGAACATAAGCGGCAACCAGCCCCAGCGCGTTGTAAGGGGCACCCGGCATGAGTTGCTGAGACTCGATCAACGGCGCCAGCGCCGCCTCGCATTGATCGGCCAGCACTCTGCAGCAGCCCAGCATGTTCAGCGCAGACCAGCGCTCGGGGGTCCGCGGCTCAAGCTCCAGCGCCTTTTCGAACATCGCGATGGCCCGTTCGACATTCCCGATAGCCGCCTTGACTTGGCCATTGAGAGACCAACTCCACGACCAACCCGGATTGCGTGACAGGGCACGCTCGGCCATTGCATCAAGCATCGCCATATCGCCGCCAGACTGGATGCCAGCCCAGGCAAGATAACCCAAAACCAGCGGATCGTCATCGCCGGTCAGTAGCGCGCGCCTTGAATAGTCCTGCGACGCCAGCCGCAACTTGTCCCGGTCAACGTCTTCATGCAGCAACAACAGGGCGCTGCTGCAGGCGCTGGCCATTGCAAGCAAATATGGGTCTTCGCGGTCATCAACCAGCGCCGCCTCGATAACGTTCAAGGCATGCCTATGCGACTTGGCAGAGAAGGTGCTGAACGCTTGGAATCCCGCGATCATGCCGTAGTAAGCGCCGGTTGCCTCGTTCGGCCGGGCCAGCGCCCAGCGCCGTTCGGCCGCTTCGATCGCCAGAACGGCTTTACTTGCCATTTTGTTGGCAAGATCCTCCTGCGCGGCAAACGGATCGTCCCCATCTGCATCGATCCGCTCGGCCCAGATTTGTGTTCCAGACTCCGTTTCGATCAGCTTTGCCGAAAGCCGTACCCTTAGGTCGGCGCGGCGAAGCGTTGCCTCAAGCAGGTACCTTGCCCCGGCAGGTTCTGACTGGAGAGCGAGGACATACTTGAAGCGCGAAAATATTGTTGCCGTTTCATCGATCAGGCCTTGCGCGAACGCCTCGTCAGCAGCGGCGAAGTGCAAGGGTGCAATCGCAAGCCCGGGGCGGCCCCGCTGGGCTTTGACCGGCGCGGCGGTCTGCGGCGGAGCAATCTGAGGGGCGGGCGCTTCATGTCCGACGAACCGTTGCAGGTCGGCGAGGAACCCGCGCCACGCAGGATCCCCCGCATCCCCCGTCCAATGCGAGAGTTCCGCCGTCTGGGTCAGCTCGAACATGATCGGCCGCTCGCACGCCTCGATCGTCACCGGCACCAAGGTCTTGCAGCGATCCGCAATCGTCGCCTCGGCGCGGACCCAGCGGCTCACGACCGAGCGGGGGCTCCACAGCACCACCACCGCTTTGGCGGCGCGCAAGGCCGCCTCAGTCACCTCGTCATAAGCCTCGCCCGAACGCAGCGCCGTGTCCCACCAGACGTTCAGGCCCTCCGCCGCAAACGCATCGGCGTAAAGCCGCGCCACCGCCTGATCCTCGCGGTTGTAGGACAGGAAGATGTCGGGGTTTGCCGTCAACCAGATTTCTCCCCGCGCGGCGGCCAGAATGCCACCTGCGCCGCCATGTTGTTACGACCTATCGCGTTGGCACTATGGGCGAAGCCGCGCGGCGGGCAAGCCGTTTCTGGGTGCGGGGCCGGGTTAACGCTTGGACTCCGCACTGTCCCGTTTTCGCTGCTCCAGCGCGGCCGCGCGGCATTGCTGTGCAAATTAACGAAGCGTTTACCCTGATTCGTGGTTAAAGTTCTTTCAACCCCGCGCCGCGCCATGCATAAAGTGGCAGCATTTTCGCTGTTCAAGGATTCTGGCGCGTCGTGACGGCACCCGTTCGCTTTCCCCGGTTCTTCGTGACCAGTCCGGCACCGTGCCCCTATCTGCCCGGCAAAAGCGAGCGCAAGGTGTTTACCGAGCTCAAGGGCCCGCATGCCGACGAACTCAACGATGCGCTGGGCCGGATCGGTTTTCGCCGCAGCCAGACAGTGGCCTATCGCCCCAGCTGCATCGATTGCCAGGCCTGCGTTTCGGTGCGCGTGGTGGCGAGTGAATTCCGCCCCTCGACCAGCCAGAAGCGCAATCTGAAGCGCAACGGCGATCTGATCGCTACGGTCTGCCGTCCGTGGTCAACGGCCGAACAGTTCGAATTGCTGCAGCACTACCTGGGCGACCGGCACCCCGGCGGCGGCATGACCAACATGGACGAAATCGATTTTGCCGACATGGTCGAACATACCCCCGTCGATAGCTGGATCGTCGAATACCGCGAACCGACCGTCGATGGCAGCGCGGGCAAGCTGGTGGGCGCCTGCCTGACCGACCGGCAGGGCGATGGCCTGTCGATGATCTATTCGTTCTACGATCCCGATCACGCGGCCCGCGAAGGGCTGGGCAACTACATCATCCTCGATCACATTCAGCGCGCGCGCTCGCTGGGGCTGCCGTTTGTCTATCTGGGCTATTGGGTCGATGGTTCGCCGCGGATGCAATACAAGATCCGCTATCGCCCGATGGAACGGCTGAGCCGCAGCGGCTGGACCCGGATCGGCGATATGGAACAGGATACCCTGATCACCAAAGCCGCGCAGATGCGCCGCAGCGCCCAGCCGCTTGATGGCAGCACCAAGGACGGCGCGCACGGCGCAAAAGATCAGTACAAGGTGACCGGGTAAGGATCGATACGATCATCAGGGTTGCGGCCTGTTCCAAACCGTCGGTCAGCAATGCCATTCTAGAGTCCAAAAGCAAACCCCCTCCCCGCGACTGCGGGAAGGGGGCTGGATTAGCTTTGGCTGAAAGCGATCAGGCCGGCAGGCCCGAGATCGCTTTCGTTTCCATGAAGTCTTTCAGCCCCGCAAGGCCGCCTTCGCGGCCGTTTCCGGACTGCTTGTAGCCGCCGAACGGGGCGCCCGGGGTGGGGCCCCAGTTGTTGATCGCGACCATGCCGGCGCGCAGCTTGCCAGCTACGCCGGCGGCCTTGGCCGGATCGCCGGTGATCGCGGCGGACAGGCCGTATTCGGTGGCGTTGGCCATTTCGATCCCGTCTTCAAGGCTGTCATAGGTCAGGATCGTGGCGACCGGACCAAAGATTTCCTCCTGCGCGATCCGCATGTCGGCGGTTACGCCCGAAAACACCGTCGGCTGGATGTAATAGCCGCGGTTGACGTTGGCAGGCAGATCGGGCCCGCCGGTTTCCAGCGTGGCACCCTGGTCGATCGCCGACTGGATCAGGTCCTTGACCTTGTCATACTGCGCCTTGTTGACGAGCGGACCCAGGTGATTGCCCTCGGCCATCGGATCGCCGACCGGGGTGGCCGAATACATCGCCTTGTAGAAGCCAACCACTTCGGCCTCGCGGTCCTTGGCGACCAGCACCTTGGTCGGGCTGATGCACGATTGGCCGGTGTTGATCAGCGGACCCATCGCCACGGCGGTGAGGTGCGCCGCAAGGTCAGCATCGGGCAGGACCAGGTTGGGGCTCTTGCCGCCCAGTTCCTGATGAACCCGCTTCACGGTCGGCGCGGCGGCGATCGCCACCTGAATGCCGGCGCGGGTCGAGCCGGTGAAGCTGACCATTTCCACGTCGGGATGCGAAGAGATCGCGTTGCCGGTGGTCGGCCCATCACCCTGAACCAGGTTGAACACGCCTGCGGGCACGCCTGCTGCATCCAGGATTTCGGCGAAGATCGCCGCGTTGGTGGGGCATTCTTCCGAAGGCTTGAGCACCATGGTGTCGCCCGCGGCCAGCGCCGGGGCAACCTTGAGCGCGATCTGGTTGAGCGGCCAGTTCCACGGCGTAATCATGCCGACCACGCCGATCGGCTCGTAAGCCACCTTGAAGCCCGGGCCGTCTTCCATGAAGGAGAAGTCCTTCAGCGCGGCGATTGTGCTCATGAAGGCGCCGATCCCGGCACCGACTTGCGCGGTGATCGCGAACGACAGCGGCGCGCCCATTTCCTCGGCCATCGACTGGGCCAGGTCCTGTGCCCGCTTCTTGTATTCCTCGACGATCCGTTCAAGCAGCGCCACGCGCTCTTCGCGGGTGGTCTGGCTGTAGCTGGCAAAGGCGCGGCGGGCCGCCGCCACGGCCTTGTTGACATCGGCGACAGAGCCGATGCTGATCACCGCACAGGCCTCTTCCGTGGCCGGGTTGATCACTTCGCGGCGTGCGCCGCCTTCGCTGTCCACCCACTTGCCGTCGATGTATTGTTGCAGCCGCTCGCGCATCCTCGAATCTCCTTTAACTGGACGATTAATTTTGCCCTATGTCGGAGCGTGCGGAACAGATTGCAAGATGCAATCGGTAGTGCGGGGCTGGGCCGCGCTATGAACCCGGGCCAAGCCAGCGCGCCAGCACGGCGGGATTGAAAAGCGAACGCGGTTCGGCGCTGCGCAACGGGCGCTGCCAGCCGCCCGCACCGGCGCGCCAGCGCTGCAGTGCGGGCAAGGCGCGCGCCGGATCGGTGGCCATCTGCCGCTCGATCGCGCCCAGCGCGGCCCCGGCGCGCCGCAAGGGGGCAGCCGCGCGCGCCAGACCCGGCAAGGCAAAGCGTTCGTCGATCAGCCCCAATTCCGATCGCGCTGCCGAAACCAGCAGCCGCGCGGCAGGACCATCGCCCATACGGGCCAGCCATTCGGCATTGTCCAGCGCGGCGTCGACGTCGGCCAGCGCTCCGGCAAGGTCGATGACGCGCGGGGCGGTGCATGCGCCGGGCGAAAGCGCGCGGACATAGTCGGCCAGCCCGGTGAGCACCGCAGCAGGAACAGGCGGCCCGTCGAACTCCTCGCGGATCAAGCCGTTGATAAAGCTTTCAAGCGCGCTGCTGGCCGGGCTTTGATCGACCGTGAGCAAGGCCTTGTCGCCGCTCAGGTTGGGGATCGGGCGGGGGTTGAACGCACCATCACCGCGGTGCGAACTGAACAACGACGAGGTGACATCGGCGGTGCCCGGCGCGCCGCTGAGCCCGGGATAGGCAAAGCCCGGATTGTCATGCCCGCCGCGGTGGCAGGCACTGCAAGACAGGCCCGCGCGCGCGGCCTGCCCGCCCAGCAGCAACGGTGCGCGGAATGCCACCGCGCCGATTGCGATTGAGCGCGCCCGCTGCGGATCGGCAGCCGGGGCAAGGCAGGAACCCGGCTCTGCGCTCAGCACGGCAAGCTGCGCATCCGGGGTGGTCCACTGCAAGGCGCGCGGGCCGGTTCGCGGGGTTCCGGCAGCGGCGGCCAGGCCAGCTGCGGCAACCGCGGCGACAAGTGCCAGCCGGGCCGGGCGGATCATCCCTGGGCGGGGCCGCGCACAATCCAGCCGCGCAGTTCGTCAGCCTGTGCGCAGCCGAAAGTGCAGATCGCATCAAGCCGGGTCAGCATTCGCCTGGCCCCGGCCAGATCACCGCGTTCCAGCATCATCTCGCCATAGTATTCCAGCGCGCCGAGGTGGTTCGGAGCAATCGCCAGCGCCGCCCGGTAATAGCCTTCGGCCAGATCGAAGCGGCCCAGCTTGCGGTTGGCGAAGCCCAGGTAAGTCAGCACATCAGGGTGCGGCCCGAACGCCAGTTGCGCGGCTTTGAGCGCGGTGATCGCGGGTTCGTAGCGGTGCTCGTTGATCAGCGATACCGCGGCGATATAGGCCTGGTCGCCATCCGCGCTGGAGGCAAAGGTGGTCAGGTCAGGGCGCTCGATCCGGGCTTGTTTGCCTGCTGCCATCGCCGCCTGAACTTCGGTCAGGCCTTGTTCGATCGCGGCTGCATCGGCGCAGGTTCCGGCGCAGGCGGCGGTGCGGGCCTGCAGCCAATCGAGCTGCAACTGCGCCTTGGCCGGATCGCCCAACTTGGCATAAGTGACGCCCAGCTTGATATGCGCGGCGATCAGATCGGGATCGTATTTGACGGCTTTTTCCAGAAAGCCACGCGCGCCCTTGGCATCACCGCGGCCCAGCTTGGCCAGCGCCATCAGCAGGTTGGTGCTGGCATCCTTCGGCGCTGCTTCAAGCACCCGGCCGAATGCGCGTTCGGCGTCTTTCCAGCGTTGTTCCTGCAGCGCCGCGATGCCGCTGCGGTATTCCACCGCCGGATCATATTGCGGGGCGCTGTCGCTGGGCATCGATCCCCCGCCGCCACCGCCGCCGCCGCCGGCGGCCCACAGCGGCGGGTTTGGAGCAGCAATTGCCAGTGCAGCAGTGCCAAGCAGGGCAGCGATCCGGAATACGTAAGCCATGGCTGAACTCCATTTTCAGTGTCGTACAATTACCACTTGCCGGGGGACCGGGCAACCGGCTTGCCCTGTCAGCAGAGCCTGGCCTCGCGCGGCAATGGACGCCGCGCAATCTGCGCTTTGCAACTGCTTCAACCGGCTCGCGGGCTTACGGGGCGCACATGTTCGAGGATGAAATGCGGCATCGTCAGTATTGAGATGAGCATGAATACCGAGCGGATAATCCCAACGTCGATTTTGGCCTGATCCTGGCCGATCAGCAATACAATCCCGAACCCGGCAGAAAGCATAAAGACAGCTGCAATAATGCCGCCCTTTTGACGGGCCGAGATTGCGCCAGTTTCCCGCATCGCATCGCGCATGTGACGCGGAGAATGCAGCCCGCAGAAGAAAATGGAAAAAGCAATCAGAGGCGGCAGAAATATTGCAGCAATCAAGCAACTAATCACCTCAACGGTAACTTGCGGATCAGCACTGTGATAGGAACCCTTGGCGTAAACGAAACAACCCAACAACGCCGGGGCTGAGGCGCAGGCGAGCAATGCAGCAATGACAGCGCCATTCCGGTTGCCAACCAGCATATCAAAGATCTCGGCGACCTCGACCGGTTTGGTCAATGCGGGCAGGGCAACCAATGCCCAGGCCACCATCAGCGCCAGAAACGGATCGGCTTTGCCTTGCCAGTCCTGGCTGAAGTGCACGATCGACACGATCAGGAAGAGACTTAGGGCCAGCTCAGGAACCTGAAACCACAGGCTTGTCATCAATCCGGCACACAACAGGTATGCGCCGACGATTTTCAGTTTGATCGACGGACTGGACCGACCCAGCCTTGCTGCAGCGATCTCGACATCCAGAGTCCCGTGCGGAATCCCGAAAACGGCAATGCAAAGCGCAGCAACCGATACCCACGCCGGACTGTCAAGCTGGCCGAATTGCAAATTGACGATGATCAGGCTGACGGTCAGAAATGGAAGCGCCCACAGACGCAAACGGCCTGAGCCGAATGCGCCTGTGGGCAAGAAAGGCGTTGCCGCCATCATTGATTTCAGCGATCGCTCTTCAGCGTCACCGCTTCGAATGGTCTAGGCAACAGCAGCTTGACCGTATTCCGCCTGCGACTTGCGCGTGGCGATCAGGTAGATGAGCACACCAACGCCGGCCTTGGCGATCAGATCGGCGATCGTATAGCCAACCTGGACGCCCACGATGACGTTGGTTCCGCTCAGGTTGGTGTAGGGGATCATGTAGACGATCGGGTAAAATCCCCACGATGCAAAGGTCAGCAGGCGAGCCTTCTTGACCAGTTCGCGCACGCTGTCCGGCTGGTTCGAGACCGAGGCACCAAGACCGACGAACAGCTGATACATGATGTACACGAACGGAATGGCCGACAGCGTGCCCCACAGCGCGCGGGTCGGGATGTCGGTTGCGATTTCGCCGGGATAGCCAAGCGCAATCATCAGCGCGGCCGCTGCACCAAGCTTGGTCGACTTCGATATCGTTTCATCGGCTGAAAGGCGCATCACCAGGATCAGCTCGATCAGCAGCAGCGGCACGGTCAGGAGCCAGTCGACATAGCGGTAGGCATCGTTGAAGGCATAGCCCGTTCCCGCCACGACTCCGTCCTTGACGGCGTAGGCACCTTCCCAGCTCTCGAAGATGCGCAGATAGTGATAGGCCGCGATCGCGCAGACCAGCCCCGAAATGGTCAGCGCCGTCTTGTAAGCGGGGCCAACCTGCGAACGACCCAGCCAAAGAAACACGGTAGCGGCGGCCATGGTCGCGAAGGTGAACGAAAAAGCGTTATAAACCAGCGAGTATTGGCCGAAGGATAAGGATTCCATTGCGTCTGTCCCCTTTAACATGCGCAGACTGCGCAGCAGCGGGGTGATACGCCGCGGTTGACGGGCTTCAACCTATACGAAATACCATGTCGGGCAGAACAGCGCGGCATCCCGGTTGATGCTCTGACACCGCAGAGCGGCTCATCCGGCCCAGTCGCCACCTTGCGGTGAAGGGGAGCACAATTGGCGGATACGCACCTTGTGGAA
Organism: Novosphingobium sp.; assembly: GCA_031375125.1. Lineage (GTDB taxonomy): Bacteria > Pseudomonadota > Alphaproteobacteria > Sphingomonadales > Sphingomonadaceae > Novosphingobium. Next base: position 8,803 of record JANMHL010000140.1, read on the forward strand.
CAGCGCCTGGAATCGCTGATTGCGGGTAGTCCGATCGCGTCGGTGATCAGCAACCCCCGGGTAAAGGACAATCCGATCGTGTGCTGCAATGCCGCATTTGTCGCCCTGACCGGATACAGCGAGGCGGAGATCATCGGCCGCAATTGCCGGTTCCTGGCGGGGCCGGCCACTGAACCGTGGCTGACCGAGACGATCCGCAGCGGTGTGCGCCGCCACGCCCCGGTGCTGGTCGAAATCCTCAATTACAAGCGTGACGGAACCCCGTTCCGCAATGCTGTTCTGGTGGCGCCGATTTTCGATGATGACGGCGCGCTTGAATTCTTCCTGGGATCCCAGGTTGAACTTGAACCCGATGCCCCCACCACAAATGCCAATCGCCGGATGGCGGCATCTGTGGCCGTAAAAGCGCTTTCGCCGCGGCAACACGAAGTGCTGACCGAAATGGCGGCTGGCTATCTCAACAAGCAGATCGCCCATCGGCTGGGCCTCAGCGAACAGACCGTCAAGATGCACCGCGCGGCGCTGATGGCGCGGCTGGGCGCTGCCACCACCGCCGATGCCATCCGGATCGCCGTCGAAGCCGGGCTTTAGCCTCTGATATCGCGCAAACGCCCGATCAAGCCCATGGCCGCCGTTATTCCGACCGGTACAATGCAGCCTCAGCCGCGCGCCGACGGATCAGCCCGGTCAGCGGCTTTCCCCCGGCATTGACCCATTTGCCAAATTCCTGCGCGGCTTCGTCAAACCGCCCGGCCTTGTGCAGTTTGGTCAACGTTGCCTTGGCAATAGCGCCGGTGTTGTAATGAAAGCTGACCAGCGCATCGAACTGCGCCGCGCTGGTGGGGGCATCGCCAATCGCGCGGGACACATCGCGGGCAAAACGGGCCAGATCGCGTTCCAGCCGGGCGTCGCATTCGGCCTCGGTCCAGACCGCGCCGGGGGTGATCCCCGGGCCGGTCGCGCCCCAGCCGATGGTCCACGGATCACCGCCGGTGCCCGGGTCGGGATAGGCTTCGAAGCGCCCGTCCTT
>JANMHL010000144.1:0-1606 GCA_031375125.1 Novosphingobium sp.
CGGCCGGGCGAACTTCGCCGACCGTTTGACCATGGTCGTAAGGGCTTGCGATCGGTTTAGCCGGACTGCCATCTGCGAGCGCTACGGTCGGCTCGGCAGTCCACAGTTCGGGGTCATCGCGCCAGGTTTTGAGGCCCACCAACAACGGCTCCCGCACCAGCGGATCGGCCAGATCGACCCCGGCGCTGTTAATCCGTCTGGGGAAGATATCGCGCGGCAACGGGATCGCCGGATTGCGGCGCGGGGACAGCGCCGCCAATTCCGCCACCGGATCGCCGACCAGTTCCGCCACCGGCACTTCGGCATCGGCCATCCGGTTGACAAACGAGCTGTTGGCACCGTTTTCCAGCAGGCGGCGGACGAGGTAGGCCAGCAAGTCCTTGTGGCCGCCAACTGGCGCATAGATCCGCACTGGCGTGCGCTGCTGACCGGCTTCGGCCTCCAGCTTGGCCAGTTCCTCGTAAACGTCTTCGCCCATCCCGTGGAGCCGCTGGAATTCGAACGCGGTGCTGCCCGCCAACGCTTTGATCGCACCGACCGTATAGGCATTGTGCGTGGCAAATGCCGGGTAGATCGCATCGGGTGCGGCCAGCAATTTGGCGGCGCAGGCGAGGTACGAAACGTCGGTCGCCAGCTTGCGCGTGAACACCGGGTAGTCGCTATGCCCGCCAACCTGGCTCAGCTTGACCTCGCTGTCCCAATAGGCCCCCTTGACCAGCCGGACCATGATCCGGCGGTGGTATTTGCGGGCGAGGGCGGCGGTCCATTCGCACAGCGGCACCGCGCGTTTGGAATAGGCCTGCAAGGCAAGGCCGAACCCTTGCCATCCGGTCTGAAACAGATCGGCGTCCGCCACCAGTTCCTCGATGATATCCAGCGACAGTTCCAGCCGCTCGGCCTCTTCGGCGTCGATCGTGAAGTGGATGTTGGCATCACGCGCAGTCGTGGCCAGATCCTTCAGCAGCGGCACCAGCACCGCCTTGGCCGCATCGGCGTGGAGGAAATCATAGCGCGGGAACAGCGCCGACAGCTTGACTGAAATCCCGGGTGAGCGGACTACGCCGCCGCCTGCAGCCTGCGCGATCCGCGCCAGTGCGGCTTCGTATGATCGCCGGTATCGTTCGGCATCGTCAAAGGTCATCGCCGCTTCGCCGAGCATGTCAAAGCTGTGGGTCAGGCCTGTCCCACGTTCTGGCGCGGCGCGCTCCAGCGCTTCGTCGATGGTCCGGCCATAGACGAATTGCCCGCCGAGAATTTTCATCGCCTGCAAGGTTGCAGTGCGGATCACCGGTTCACCCAGCCGCCCGACCGCGCGCTTCAGCGAAGCGCCGAACCCGCCAGCCTGCTTCTGGCTCAGCACTTGCCCGGTCAGCATCAGCGAGAAGGTGGCGGCATTGACGAAGGTGCTATCGCTTTCCCCGACGTGCTCGCGCCAGTCGATCCCGCCCAGTTTGTCCTGGATCAGCGCATCGGCTGTCGCCGCATCCGGCACCCGCAGCAAAGCCTCGGCCAGGCACATCAGCGCAATGCCCTCGTCCGTGCCCAGACCATAGGTTTGCAGGAACGCGTCGAGCCCGCTGGCCTTGCGGGCGCGGGCCCCCTCGAC
>JANMHL010000153.1:0-2684 GCA_031375125.1 Novosphingobium sp.
GGGTTTCTGATCGGCAATGCCCTGCGCGGGTTGATGAAAGCGGTGTTGCTGTGAACCTTTCCGTCGCCCTCGCCCGCATTGCCGGATCGCAAACCGCCGCGATGAGCGACCGCGCGACCGAATTGCGCGCCGCCGGACGCGATATCATTTCGCTGTCGATCGGTGAGCCTGATTTCGCCACCCCGCCCCACGTCATCGCCGCCGCCAAAGCGGCGTTGGATGCTGGCGACACGCGCTATACCCCGGTCGCGGGCACTGCCGCCCTGCGATCGGCAGCGGCGCTGCATTTCAAGCGCGATCTGGGGATCGACGTTCCGCCCGCCCAAGTGATTGTCAGCGCCGGGGGCAAGCAGGCAATCTTTCATGCGTTGCTGGCCACGCTCGATCCCGGCGACGAAGTGCTGATCCCGGCGCCATGGTGGGTCAGCTATCCCGAGATTGTCCGCTTTGCCGGGGCCGAAGTGGTCGCGCTCGATACCACGGCGGCGGGCGGGTACCGGATCACGCCGCAGCAACTCGAGGCCGCGATCACGCCCTGCACCCGCTGGCTGCTGCTCAACAGCCCCGGCAACCCGACCGGTTCGGTTTACTCGGCGGACCAACTCCGCGCGCTGGGTGCAGTGCTGGCGCGGCATCCGCGCGTGCTGGTGATGAGCGACGATATCTATGCCCCGCTGCGTTATGCTGCCGGGGCCCATGCCACCATGGCGGTGGTCTGTCCGGACATCGCTGACCGCGTGCTGACGGTTTCAGGCGTGTCCAAAAGCCACGCAATGATGGGGTTCCGGATCGGCGTTTCGGCGGGGCCGGAATGGCTGATAAAGGCGATGGGTAAGCTGCAATCGCATTCATCCGGCAACCCCAGTTCGATCAGTCAGGCCGCCGCCGTCGCCGCGCTGGAAGGCCCGCAGGACTTCCTGCTCGGCTGGCGCGACCGGTTCCGGGTTCGCCGCGACGCCGTGGTTGCGGGGATCAACGCCATCCCGGGCCTGTCCACCCCGGCGCCCGATGGGGCGTTCTATTGCCTGGTCGATGCGGCCCCTTTGATGGCCCGGTTCGGGAACGATGAAGCGCTGTGCCTGCATCTGCTCGACCACGGCGTGGCGGTGGTTCCGGCCAGCGCCTTTGGCAGCAAGGACGGTTTCCGGATCAGCTTTGCGGCTGACGATACAATTTTGAACGAGGCGGTGCGCCGCATTGCGGAGGCATTGGCATGAGTATTATTCCGATTCTGTACGAAGACGGCGAGGCGTTGGTCATCAACAAGCCTGCGGGCCTGCCGATCGAGCAGCCGCGCGCTGGCGGCCTGAGCCTGGAAAACCATTCCGAATCGCTCAAGCTGGGCTTTGCCCGCGCGCCGGTGGCGGTCCACCGGATCGATACCGATACCTCGGGCTGCCTGCTGATGGCGCGCAATCCCAAGGCCTTGAAACGGTTCCACGCCGCGTTTGAAGCGCGGGTGGTCGAAAAGGTTTACCTCGGCGTGGTGGCGGGACCGGTTGAAGGCGACGAAGGAACCATCGAGCTGTCGCTGACCAAGATCAGCAGCGCCGAAGCGGGCTGGCGGATGATCGCCGCCAAAAAGGGCAAGGAAGCCGTCACCCACTGGCGCAAACTGGTCGAGCGCGGCGGCTATACGCTGGTCGAATTTCGCCCTGAAACTGGCCGGACTCACCAGATCCGGGTCCACGCCGAGCATGGCCTGGGTCACGCGCTGCTCGGCGATCCGGTCTATGGCGATGGCTCCATGAACGCAGCGGGCGCCAAACGGACCATGCTCCATGCCCGCGCGCTGGTGGTGCAGCGTGAAGGCAAGCCGCCGATCAGTGCAGTGGCGCCGCTCCCGGCTGATTTCCTTGGCCTAGGTTTCAGCGATGACGACCTCGGCTGATGAGGCCATCGCCCGCGCGCTGGCGACGGTGAGTGAGAGCTTTATCACCGCATCGGGCCCGGGCGGGCAAAACGTCAACAAGGTAGCGACGGCCGTGCAACTGCGGCTCGATATCTATGCGCTGGCGCTGCCGGTGCCGGTGTTCGCGCGGTTCAAGCTGCTGGCTGGCAGCCGGATGACCGCCAAGGGCGAGCTACTGCTGACGGCGCAACGGTTCCGCACCCAGGAATCGAACCGCCAGGATGCGCGCGAGCGGATGTCCAAACTGATCGCGAACGCGTTCGATCTGCCCGCCACCCGGGCCAAGACCCGGCTCAACCGGATCGGCAAAGCGGCGCGGCTCGACGGCAAGAAAAAGCGCGCCACGGTCAAGGCGGGACGCGGCAAAGTGCAGTTTGATTAGTGGCCACTCGGGACCAGATAACCACATGAAGTCCTTCCCCGTTGGGGAAGGGTTTGGGATGGGGGTTCCACGCCCGCGTTGAGCCCCCACCCCCAACCCCTCCCCGCCGGGGAGGGGGTATAGCGATCACTAGCTGAATGCCGGGTTGTGACCACACTCTCGTAGTGATTTCATTCAATGATTATATCACGAGCTATTCTGAATAATGAAGCTGAGGTTATGAATTATGATCATTATTCTTAATTCCTTATTCTTTATTCTAATTCTTGATATACTGATTTATATGGACAAGAATTATGACTTCATTGCCGTTGGCGATATCGTTACAGACGCCTTTATTAGGCTTAAGGAAGCAAGTGTCCACTGTGATATTAATAAAGAAAATTGTCA
>JANMHL010000173.1:0-1936 GCA_031375125.1 Novosphingobium sp.
TCGTTCACCAGCTGGTCGGCGGGATCAAGGCGGCGATGGGCTATACCGGCGCCGCGACCATCCCTGACCTTAAAGAGCGCGCACAATTTGTGCGGATCACCGGCGCGGGCCTGAAGGAAAGCCACGTCCACGACGTGACGATCACGCGGGAAGCCCCGAACTACAAGCTGTGACCCCTTCCGCCCGCGTCCAAGCCGGGATCGAAATCCTTGACCTGATCATCGCCGCCGCGCGGGATGGCGGGGCGAGTGCGGACCGGATCGTAGCGGAGTGGTTCCGGACCCGGCGCTTTGCCGGCAGCAAGGACCGCCGCGCGGTGCGTGAATTGGTCTATGGCGCGATCCGGTCCTGTGGGGATATTCCGCACAGCGGCCGCGCGGCGATGCTGCGGCTGGCGCAGGACGATCCCGCGTTGCCCGCACTGTTTGATGGCCAAGGCCACGGCCCCGCTCCGATCGTGCCGGGTGAGCCGGTGGCAGAACCCGGCATAGCGCCGCCATGGCTCGAAGCGGCATTGGCGGAAAGCGGGGTCGGCGGTGCAGACGCGCTGGCGCTGCTCGGCCGCGCGCCGCTCGATTTGCGGGTCAATGCGCTGAAAGCCGACCGCGCGGTGCTCGAACTGCCCGAACCCGGCGAGGCTTTGGCTGCGCCGCAGGGACTGCGGTTTCCCTCCGGCACGCCGGTTGAGCAATGGCAAGCCTACACCAGCGGCCAGATCGAAGTGCAGGATGGCGGCTCGCAAATTGCCTGCCACGCTGTCGCCGCGCAGCCGGGCGAAACGGTGGTCGATCTGTGCGCCGGGGCGGGCGGCAAAACGCTGGCGCTGGCTGCCGCGATGCAGGGCAAAGGCCGACTGATCGCTTGCGACACCGACCGTTCTCGGCTGTCACGCCTGCCCCCACGGGCTGGCCGCGCCGGGGCCAGCCTGATCGAAAGCCGCCTGCTCGATCCGGGCCGCGAAGCTGCTGCACTGGCTGACTTGGCGGGCAAGGTCGATGCTGTGCTGGTCGATGCGCCGTGCAGCGGCACCGGCACCTGGCGCCGCAACCCGGAGGCGCGTTGGCGGCTGAGCGAGCGCGAAGTTGCGCGCTATGCTGCCATTCAGGCGCGGCTGATTGATCTGGCCGCCACACTGGTCCGGCCCGGCGGGCGGGTGGTGTTCGTCACCTGCTCATTGCTTGATGCCGAAGGTGCCGATCAAGCCGCCAGCTTCCTCGCCCGCCACCCAGGCTGGCGCGCCGATTTGCCGCCGCTGCCCGCTGGATCACCGCGCGGGGCTGGCTTGCGCCTGTCCCCATGGGCAGATGCCACCGACGGATTTTTCATCGCCTGTTTTGTTTCGCCATGATATCGAACGGGCAAATGGCACGGCTCAAGGAGCAGATCATGCGTTACACCCCCGCCGCAATGGCGTTGGCACTGTTGGCTGCAGTAACCGCGAGCGCCGGCCACGGCGCGCCGCCCGCTCCGCTCGATCCGCGTGCCGCTGCTTTGGTGGCCGAAGGCCGCAAGGCGCTGGCCGAGGGCAAGGTCGATGAAGCGGTGGATGATTTTGAAGCGGCGCTGGCGCTGCAGCCCGGCCACGTCGCGATCTACCTCAACTTGGCTGAGGCGACCCGCAAGCAAGGGATGCAGGGCAAGGCGCTGCGCTATTACCGTGAGGCTTTGAAGCTCGATCCGGACAACCAGTACGCCATCGCCGGTGAGGGTGAAGCGCTGGTTGAAAAGGGCGCGGTCGAAAAGGCCAAGCGCAATCTAGCCCGGATCGAAACATTGTGCGGCAACAAGACCTGCGCCCCGGCGCGCCAACTCTCCGCAGCGATTGAGCGCGGCCCGACTCCGCAAGTGGTGACTGCCGCCCAGGTTGAAGCGAAGCCCGAGGTTTCGGCGAACTAATCCTCCCCCTCGGGGGAGGGGGACCAGCGAAGCTGGTGGA
>JANMHL010000192.1:0-5597 GCA_031375125.1 Novosphingobium sp.
CGCTGGCCAGGCCCCGGTCGCGATCAGAATATGCGCGGCGGACACTTCGCGTCCGCTGGCCAGCATCACCGTGTTGGGCCCGGCGACAGTGGCGCGTTCGTGGATCACCTCGACCCCGGCATTGCTGAAAGTCTGGCCGTACAGCCCCTCCAGTCGGTCAACCTCGGCAGCGACATTATCGCGCAGGGTCACCCAGTCAAAAGTAGCCCCGGTGGTATCCCAGCCGAACCGCCGGGCATCAGCCAAGTCCTCGGCAAAGTGGGATCCATAGACCAGCAGCTTCTTGGGCACGCAGCCCCGGATCACGCAGGTTCCGCCGACGCGGTACTCCTCGGCCACGGCCACTCTGGCGCCATGCGAAGCAGCGATCCGCGACGCGCGAACGCCGCCAGAACCGGCGCCGATTACGAAGAGGTCATAGTCAAAGTCTGTCATGGCGCGCGATATGGGGTGCGCAAGCGACAAATGCCAAACAGTTTTGCTGGTTAGGGCAATGGTTCGCCTACTTAACCCCCGCCTCCGCCAGCAACGCCTCAGTGCTCGCATCAAACTGCGCGCCGCCGCCGAGGATCGATTTGGCGATATCCTTGCCCAGTTCCACACCGAACTGATCGAAGGCGTTGATTTCCATCAGCACCGCGCTGGCAAAGGTGCGGTGTTCGTGGAACGCGATCAGCGCGCCCAGTGTCGCCGGGTTCAGGTCTTCGCACAGGATCGTCGCGCTGGGGCGGTCGCCCGGATAGGCCCGCGCGGGATCCTTCGCGTCCTTGCCGGCCATCAGCGCCGCGCCTTGGGCAAAGCAATTGGCGAGCAGGTTGCGGTGGTGCGCCGGATCAAGGCTGTCGCCCGGAATGATCGCAGCGATGAAATCTACCGGCACCAGATTGGTGCGCTGATGCGGCAGCTGGAACTCGGCGTGCTGGGCGTCCGTCCCCACCCCGCCCCAGGTGATCGGCGCGGTCGGGCCGTCAACCGGACTGCCATCCGCCTTCACCGACTTGCCGTTGCTCTCCATTTCCAGCTGCTGGAGATAGCTCGGCAGCAGCCGCAGCCGTTCGTCATAAGCAAAGCAGGCGCGGGTCTGGCAGTGGCGCAGGCGGCTGTAGTAAAGATCGCTGAACGCGGCGCGCAGCGGCAGGTTGGCAAGGCCGTCGGCTTCCAGAAAATGCCGGTCCATCGCCGCCGCACCGTCCAGAAACTCGGCGAAATCGTCCCAGCCCAGCGCCAGCGCGACCGGAAAGCCGATCGACGACCACAGCGAGTATCGCCCGCCCACGCTTTCCTTGAACGGCAGCACCCGGGTTTCATCGACGCCCCATTCGACCGCCTTTTCCGGGAACGCAGTCAACGCCACAACCCGGCCAAACGGATCGGCCACGCCCGCTTGCTCCAGCCACGCCAACGCCGAATGGGCGTTGGTCATGGTTTCGGTGGTGGTGAAAGTCTTGCTGGCGACCGCGATCATCGTGGTGGCGGGATCGCAGGCGCGGAAGGCTGCTTCCAATGCGCAGCCATCAATGTTGGAGACGACATGGACGTCAACCTTGGCCCCATCACGGGTCAGCGCATCGAGCGCCAGCGCAGGGCCGAGCGCCGATCCGCCGATACCGATGTGGATCAGGTGCTTGACCGACCCCAGCACCCCGGCGTGGATCGCCTCGACCAGGCCCTTGGTGCGCAGATGCAGCGCGGCGGCTTCCTCAACCGAGCTATCGCGCCCCACCCCGCGCTGGGCAGTGTGCTCAACCGCGCGGCCCTCGGTGACGTTGATCGCTTCGCCCGCAAACATCGCGCCGCGCTTTTGCTTGAAGCCCACCGCATCAGCCAGCGCCAGAAACGCCGCAGCGTGAGCGGCATCTAGGTGGGTTTTGGACCAATCGAACCGCACGGCCCCGCCCGGCAGATCGAGCTTGGCCGACCAGGTATCCAGCCGGGCCGGATCGGCGAACAGCGCCTGCAGCGTGGGCTTATCCAGCGCGCTCAGCGTCTGCCATGCTGCCGTTACCGCTTCGCTCATCGTTTTGCTCCTGCCTTTGGTCGAAAGCGCCTATGCCCGCCCGACCAGCCTAGGCCAAGCGCGTAAAAACGTATTCAGGAGCCCTCCGCCTAAGCACTTGACGTAGCGGCGGCGGGTCAACATGGACAACTGCATGACCGACAGCACCACTATGCCGCCCGTGAGCCCCGCCAAGCCAGAGAAGAAAGAGGATTCGTTTCCGGTCTTTCTGCTCAAGCTGGCGCTGATTGTGATCGTGTTCCGCAGCTTTATCTTCGCGCCCTTTTATATCCCCAGCGAATCGATGCTGCCGCGGCTGGTCAACGGGGACTATTTGCTGCTGGCCAAGTGGCCTTATGGCTATTCGAGCCGCTCGCTGCCGCTGGGTGTCGGCCTGCTGCCTGAAAAGCGCGTGCTGGCCTCCAACCCCGATCGCGGCGACGTGGTGGTCTTCAAGGCCCCGCCGCTGGGTCAGGATGACTGGATCAAGCGGGTGATTGGCCTGCCGGGCGATACAATTCAGATGAAGGGCGGTCAGGTTTGGCTGAATGGCAAGCCGATCCCCAAGGAGCCGATGGAGGCTTTCGAAGTAGCGGTTTCGCCCAACACGCACTGCCTTTCCACCCAGTTCGAAGCCAAGAACGATGAGGGCGCCGACGTTTGCCGTTATCCCCGGTTCAAGGAAACCCTGCCTGAGGGCAAAAGCTACGAAGTGCTCGATCTGTTCAACAAACCGTCGGACGATACCGCGCCCTATGTGGTCCCGGCTGATCACCTGTTCCTGATGGGCGACAACCGCGACAATTCCGAGGATAGCCGTTTCCCTGCCGAAGTTGGCGGCGGCATAGGCTTTGTGCCGATCGACAACGTGATCGGCCGGGCCACCGTGATGATGTGGTCAACCGATGGCGGGGCCGAATGGATCAAGCCGTGGACCTGGTTCACCGCCGCCCGTTGGAACCGCATCGGCGGCACGTTTTGACCTTCAAAGTAAGTCTGCATTCCCCCTTCCCCGTTGGGGATGGGTCGGGGATGGGGGTACAACATTTGCGTGGAACCCCCACCCCAACCCCTCCCCAGCGGGGAGGGGCTAAGTGTTAGGCACCGAAACCCATGCGTTTCTGACTGCCCTTGCCGGCCGGCCCCCGGCTGACGAGGCGCTGTGGCTTGAGGCACTGACTCACGGCAGTACCGGCGCAGCGCGTGATTATCAGCGGCTGGAATTTCTGGGCGACCGCGCGCTCGGCATGGTGATTGCCGACTGGCTGTTCAAACTCGACACCGGCGATGAAGGCAAACTCTCGCAGCGGCTCAACGCGCTGGTCAGCCGGACCAGCTGCGCCAAGGTCGCCCGTGAAATCGGCCTGGGCGAACATATGCGGCTGGGCAAACAGGCCCGCGACGATGGCGGGCAAGACAGCGACAACATTCTGGGCGACGTGATGGAGGCGCTGATCGGCGCCTGCTTCGTCACCCAAGGGTTTGATGCCTGCGCCGAGATGGTCCGCCGGTTGTGGGCGGATATGGTCTCGGGCCACGCGGGGAAGTCAAAGCATCCCAAGTCGGCGCTGCAGGAATGGGCCGCAGGCAACCGCCGCAAGGTTCCCGAATACCGGCTGGTCGAACGCTCTGGCCCAGACCATGCCGCGCGCTTCACCGTGGCGGTCAGCGTAAACGGCGTGGGCGAGGCCGAAGCGACCGGCAATTCGATGCGCGATGCCGAGACTTTGGCGGCAGAGGCGTTTATGAAGCGGTTCGGGTAATGTGCATTCAGCAGTGCCCCCACCCCGTCTGTCCTGAGCCTGTCGAAGGACCGTCCTTGTTCTTTGAAGGCTAGCGTGGCGTTCTGGGCCTATATGCTCCATTGCCGTGGCGGATTTTTTTATGTCGGCCACACCGACAATTTAGAACTGCGCATTGCTCAACACCAAACCGGACACTATCCGGGCTTTACAGCTGATCATTTACCTGTGGAACTGGTTTGGAGCGACGCCTTCTCGACTCGAGATGAGGCACAAGCTGCCGAAAAGAAATTAAAGGGCTGGTCGAGGGCAAAGAAAATGGCACTCATCCGCGGTGATTGGATTCGAATCTCGGCCTTGGCCAAAAAGAAAAACGGCCCTTCGACAAGCTCAGGGCAGACGGAACTGGATATAGACAATTGAATAACTCCCCCATCCCCCAACACTGCGGCCTCGTCGCCGTTCTCGGCGCGCCCAATGCGGGCAAGTCTACGCTGGTCAATGCGCTGGTCGGGCAAAAGGTCGCGATCGTCAGCGCCAAGGCCCAGACCACCCGCGCCCGGCTGATGGGGATCGCGTTGGCCAAAACGGACGCCGCCCACACCCAGATCATCCTCGCCGACACCCCTGGCCTGTTTGAACCCAAACGCCGGCTCGACCGGGCGATGGTCAGCGCCGCCTGGGACGGCGCGGCTGAGGCGGATGCGATTTTGCTTTTGGTGGATGGGCGCAAGAAGAAGCTCGACTACCTCGAGCCCATTCTGAGCAGCCTTCAGAACCGCCCCGAGCGCAAGATTCTGGTGCTCAACAAGGTTGACGAAGTAGCCAAGGAACCGCTGCTGATTTCTGCGCAGGCCTTGGCCGGTGAAGGCCAGTTTGACGAGGTATTCTTCATCTCCGCCCTCACCGGCGACGGCGTGGCGGAACTGAAATCGCGCCTCGCCGCACTGATGCCCGAAGGGCCGTGGCACTACCCCGAGGATCAGGTTTCCGACGCCAGCGAACGCCTGCTGGCCTGCGAAATCACCCGCGAACAGCTCTACCGCCAACTCCACGACGAACTGCCCTATGACAGCACCGTCCGTCCCGAAAGCTACACCCACCGCAAGGACGGCTCGGTCGAAATCCACCAGCAAATCGTGATCGCCCGCGACAGCCAAAAAGGCATCGTGCTGGGCAAAGGCGGCTCAAAACTGAAGTCCATCGGTGAGGCGGCGCGCAAAGAACTGGCCGAATTGCTGGGAGTGACGGTCCACCTGTTCATCCACGTCAAAGTCGACGAAAAGTGGAGCGAGGACAAAGAGATCTACGAGGAGCTGGGGTTGGAGTGGGTTAAGTGAGATTGATCTGGTTCACCTTGCTGTGCCTCAGCCTTGCCGCACCGGCTGTGAACGCCGCCGCACAGACAAAGCCCCGCGTCATCAACGTTACGACTGACTCTGCGCCAGATTGGATCCCGAGTGAGGAGCTTGAGGCCGAAGCACTAAGCACTCTTGATCGCTATTTCGGTGCGATTGACAAAGGCCACGATCTTTCAATGTGGAACCTGTCGACCGGCGGCTTCAAAAGCCTGACAACGTTCGCGGAATTCCAATCGAGCAGGAAAACAATGCGCGGCAACCTTGGCCGTTTGGAGAAGTTGAGCGTCTTGAAAATCACTTGGTCTAAGGACCCTGCCAGAGCGCCCGCGAAAGGCATATATGCCGCAATCGATATCTCCGCGCGGTTCTCCAAAACCAAGCGTCACTGTGGCTACGTAATCTTGTTCAAGGCGAATCCCACCGATCCTTTTAGCATAGCCCGGATCGAGAATAACTACTTCACCGACAAGGTCGCGAAGAAGATCGCCAAGGACCAGT
>JANMHL010000215.1:0-1916 GCA_031375125.1 Novosphingobium sp.
GCGCTGGCGCAGGCGATCGAGCGGCTGCGCAATTAGAGATACTTGCTGATGTCGATATCTTGGACGGTTACCCACCCCTGAACATAGTTCAGATAGTATAGCCCAAACAGCAACACCGACAGCATCGTAGCGCGCCGTGCCACCTTGCGTGGTTCAAACTGCACCGGCGCGCTCGTCGCTTGGCCGGGGATCATGGCGACCCCCTCTTCCTGGTGGGTGCGAACGCCAAACGGGAGCACCAGCATGGCGCTCATCACCCAGAACAGAAAGTAGATCGCGACAATCGAGGTCAGTTTCATCGGTTCAATGCTCCGCCAAAATTACCCGCACTTGCGGTTTTTTGCCCGACCAGCGGCTGGCCGCGCGGCGCGCTGCAAGCCGGGCTGCTTCGCTGACGGCTTCCCGGTCATGCCGCTGCCCACCTTTGAGCTTGGCCAACGCCGCCGAAACATCTTCGCGGGTCTCGGCAAGGAACTGGTCCATGTCTTCTTCCAGCGGCAAGCCGATGCTTTCCGCATGGACCCGGCCTTTGCCGTCGAGCACAACAATCACCAGGCCGTTGGCCGCAAGCCGCCGCCGCATGACCATCGCCTCGCCATCGGCTGGGGCAATGATATCGCCATCGAGGATCAGCCGCCCAGCCCGGACTGCGCTGATTTTACCAGGCTTGCCGGGGGCGAGGCGGATGAGATCGCCGTTTTCCTGCGCCACCGCCTTGGAAATCCCGCAGGCTCGGCCGAACCGCGCTTGTTCGCGCATATGCCGCACTTCACCGTGGACCGGGACCAAAATTTCCGGCCGGATCCAGCCATAAAGCGCTTCAAGCTCGGGCTTTCCGGGATGTCCTGAGACGTGGATCGGGCTTTGCCGGTCGGTGACCATGGTAATGTCGCGCGCCGCCAGCCGGTTCTGGATTCGCCCAATCGCGATTTCGTTACCGGGGATCTGGCGGCTGGAAAACAGCACGACATCGCCGGCCTCAAGCCCAATCTGGTGGTTGCCTTCGGATATCCGGCCCAGCGCAGCGCGCGGTTCGCCCTGCCCGCCGGTGGCCACGATCATCACTTCACCGCGCGGCAGGCCCATTGCAGTGTCGAAATCGACCCGATCGGGCAAATTCTTGAGATAGCCGCTGGCCTGCGCGGTGCGGATGATCCGGTCGAGCGAGCGCCCGGCCACGCACAACCGCCGGTTGTTCGCCGCCGCCACTTCGCCCAGTGTCTGCAGCCGCGCCACGTTGGAGGCAAAGGTTGTGACGACCACGCGCTTGCCGCGATGCTTGGCTACTTCCTCCATCAAGGCGGTCCGGACGGCTCCTTCGGAGCCCGATGCCTTGGGATTGAACACATTGGTTGAATCGCAAACCAGTGCCAGCACGCCTTCGTCGCCGATCTTAATCAGCTCTTCCTTGGTCGCCGGAACGCCGACAATCGGTTCATCGTCCAGCTTCCAGTCGCCGGTGTGGAAGATCCGCCCGTACGGTGTTTCAATAACCAGCGCGTTACCTTCGGCAATCGAGTGCGCCAGCGGAACATAGCGGATCCCGAACGGGCCAAGGTCAAACTGATCGAGGTGGTCGATCACATTGAGCTCTACCTCGTGCCGGATGCCTGCTTCTTCCAACTTGTCAACAATCAGCCGCGCGGTGAACGGGGTGGCATAAAGCGGCACGCCCAGTTCCTGCGCAAAATAGGGCACCGCGCCAATGTGATCCTCATGCGCATGGGTCAGCACCACGCCGACCAGGTCTTTCTTGCGCTCTTCGATAAATTCCAGATCGGCGAACACCAGTTCGGTGCCGGGGTATTCATTGGCGCCAAAGGTCATCCCCAGATCGACCATCAACCACTTGCCTTCGCAGCCGTAGAGGTTGACGTTCATTCCAATTTCGCCCGATCCACCGAGCGCACAGAACA
>JANMHL010000243.1:0-3857 GCA_031375125.1 Novosphingobium sp.
CCATTCTGGCGATCGAGACGGAAGCGCTGGCGGCGTGATCCGCACCGGCTTGCGCTGGCTGCTCGCGCTGTTTTACGGCGCGGCGGGCTATTTCCATCTCGCCAACCCGGCCCCGTTCCTGCTGATAACGCCGCCGTGGGTACCCGCGCCCGAAGCGGTCGTCGCGCTGACCGGGCTGGCCGAACTGGCCGGGGCCGCCGGTTTGCTTCAACCGTGGTCGCAGCCGCTGCGCCGGGCCGCTGGCTGGGGGCTGGCGGCCTATGCGGTGTGCGTCTGGCCAGCCAATTTTCAGCACTTGGCAATTGATCTGGGCCGCGCTGATGGCGGGGCGGGGCTCGGCTATCACATTCCGCGTCTGGCCTTTCAGCCGGTGCTGATCTGGCTAGCGTTGTGGGTCAGTGAAGCAACCGACTGGCCGTGGTCTGCTCGCCTCAAACCGCGATCTGGCGGATAGGCGGCACGGCCCAGCGCCACCACAGTGCGCCAAATCCGGCCATTAACGCCGAAATGCCAAAGGCCCAGCCATAGGAGCCAAAGGAATCCACGATCAGTCCGGTTGCAACCGGGCCAATGATCCCCGCCGCATTGCCGACCGCATTTTGCACACCGACCCAGCCACCGGCCGCGCGCGGGCCGGCAAAGATCTGCGCGACGGCATACAGGTTGACCGAAACAAAGCCCGAGCCAACTCCCGCCAACACCAGACAGGCCCCCAGCTGCCAGGTCCCTTGCGCGAACCATACCCCGGCAATTGCTGCGCCGACGGCGGCTTGCGCCACGACCATGGTCCAGCGCCGCAGCGCCGCCTCATTGGCCCCGCGCGCGACGGCTCGGTCCGACAGCTGTCCAGCGGCGAGCGCGGCGATGCCCTGCGCCGTAAAGCTGAGTGTGGTCAGCAGGGTCATCTCCGAAATCGAATAGCCCAACGTCTTGGTCAGGTAGAGCGGCAGCCAAGCCAGCAGGAAATAGAAACCGTAATTCGCCAGGAAATGCGCGCCACCCATCATCCACAGCGCGGGCAGGCGCAGCAACTGGCCCAATGGCACCGGTGCCACCACCGGGGTCGCGAGGTTTTTGGAGCGCAGCGGGGCCGAAGCAAAGTGCCACGGCAGCAACCACAGCAAGGTGATCAGCCAGAAGATCCAGAAGATCGGCCGCCAGCCAGCCGCTTGCAGGATTACACCCCCGGCCAGCGCCCCCACCGCAGGGCCGAAAGCAAGGGCTGCGCCGATCAAGGCGTTGGCGCGGCCGCGCTTCTCGGCGGGAACCTCCGCTGCAAATATTTTCGAACTGCCGGGAAAAGCAATACTCTCGCCCACCCCAAGCAACAGCCGCAGCACGATCAAAACGACCAGCCCGTCAACAAAGCCCATCAGTATTGTCGCCAGCGCCCACAACGCGATTCCGGCGGCAAACATCCGGTAAACGCAGAACCGGTCGCACAGCCAACCAACAAAGATGCACAGCGGGGCATAGACCCAAAAGAACGCCGAAACGGCAATGCCAAACCCGGTTGCAGACAGCGACAGTTCGGCCTTCATCAACGGCGCTGCCACCCCGATCGCCCCGCGATCCACGTAATTGAGCAGCACCGACAGCGCCAGCAGCGCCACGATCCAGCCAATTCGCGCAGCCGATGCGCCCCCGCCGTTCGCGATGATGGTCACATTCATCCCCCACCTGTTTGGGCAAGGCTAGCATGGAACGTCCCGGCTGGGCTATGCCCTTGCCATGACCCAACCAGCGATCCTCGTGCTCACCACCGGCGGCACAATCGACAAGAACTATTTCGACGCGCTGAGCGAGTATCAGATAGTCGACAGCGGCATCCCCGCCCTGCTCAAGGAAGCACGGGTGGCGCTGCCGTTTCGGGTGGTCGAAGTGCTGCGCAAGGACAGTCTGGAATTCACCGACGCGGATCGCGGGTTGATTGCTCAGGCCGCGCGCGAGGCACCCGAAACCCAGATAGTCATCACCCACGGCACCGACACCATGACCGAAACCGCCAAGGTGCTGGCGGCTGGGGTGCCCGGCAAAACCATCGTGCTGACCGGCGCGCTATCACCGGCGCGGTTCGCCGAAACCGACGCTGGCTTCAACCTCGGCATGGCCTTCGCCACCGCGCAAGTCGCCGCGCCGGGGGTGTGGATCGCGATGAGCGGGCAGGTGTTCGATGGGATGCGGGTTAAGAAGGACCGGGCAGCTGGGCGGTTTGTGGGGTTGGATTGACAATCTATTTGATGTAGCTACACTGTAGCCCATGCAAGCTACAGACACTATACGTGCTCGGATTGACAGTGCCACCAAGGTCAAGGCTACGGCAGCGCTTGCGGCGATGGGCCTATCGGTTTCCGATGCCATTCGGATGCTCATGCACCGGGTTGCAGCAGACGAAAGATTGCCGTTTGACGTGGCGGTGCCCAACGCTGAAACCCGCGCTGCGATAGCCGAGCTGGAAGCAGGCAAGGGTAAGCGACACAAGAGTGCTGAGGCACTGTTCGACGATCTCGGCATCTGATCCTTGCGCACACCGGTCAGTTCAACCGCGTTTCGCAAGGATACCAAGCGGTGCCAAAAACGCGGCAAGGATATGGCCAAGCTGCGGGCGGTAATTCTGCTGCTTGTCGAGGACGCTCCGCTTGAGACCCGCCACCGCGATCATCCGCTAAAGGGTGAATGGTTGGGCTATCGAGACTTGCACGTCGAGCCAGACTGGGTGCTGATCTACAAGGTGACCGAGGTAGAGCTGCTGCTGGCGCGGACGGGGACGCACTCGGATTTGTTTGGGGAGTAGTCAGTCCTCTGCACCATTGCGGAAACCTTTTGCTGCCAAATCGATTTTATCAAGTTCAGCTTTCCACCATTGTATTGCTTCTGAGAGAACATCACGGGCATCATCGCCATCCCAAGGCCCGGCCAGCATCGGTCGATAGATGTTCTCATCCAACTCAAAAATCTCGTGATGCTTGCGATTTCAGCTGTCATCCAACCCTACAAGGTTTATTTCGACCAGCAATGAAACCCGATCTATGGGATGCGCGTCGCTATCATATTCGTGGATCAGCTTGTCACGCTGATCTTTGATGAACTCCCAGAAGATCATGCTGCCTTCGCGATCAGCTTGCCAATCCTTGTATGCTGCTTTCACCGCCGCTTGGTACTTAGGATCTTGCCCGTCAACTTTGTCTAACACGTCTCCAACTGTTCGAACCAAAGCCACGGCGGCAAACCAATGAACTCGCCAGATTTGGTCTGTTGTTGCTTGCTCCAAAAATTTCAAAGCGAGTTCGCAATCGTCCAAAACCTGGCGTGCTTTGTAAGTCACCCCTCACTCCCACTCAATCGTTCCCGGCGGCTTCGACGTATAGTCGTAAACCACCCGGTTGATGCCTTTGACCTCGTTGATGATCCGGGTCGCACAGCGGCTGAGGAAGGCTGCGTCGAAGGGGTAGATATCCGCGGTCATGCCGTCGGTGCTGGTGACGGCACGCAGCGCGCAGACATTGTCATAGGTGCGGCTGTCGCCCATCACGCCGACGGTTTTCACCGGCAGCAGCACGGCGAACGCCTGCCAGATCGCGTCATACAATCCAGCGTTGCGGATCTCTTCGAGGTAGATCGCGTCGGCCTTGCGCAGCACATCGCAGCGTTCGCGGGTCACTTCGCCGGGGATCCGGATCGCCAGGCCCGGGCCGGGGAACGGGTGGCGGCCAACGAACACTTCGGGCAGGCCCAGTTCGCGGCCCAGTTCACGGACTTCGTCCTTGAACAATTCGCGCAAGGGTTCGACCAGCTGCATATTCATCCGGTCGGGCAAGCCGCCGACGTTGTGGTGGCTCTTGATTGTCACCGATGGC
>JANMHL010000062.1:0-2929 GCA_031375125.1 Novosphingobium sp.
CATTCATCGACGCGCTGCTGGCGGGCGACAAGACCAGCTTCAAGGAGTGGGAGGCCTCGACGCCGTATTTCGACGGCTGCCTGCCGGTCGAGGTGATGGCCGAGCGCGGCCGCGAAACGCTGCGGTTCGGGCCGATGAAGCCGGTCGGGCTGGATAACCCGCACGCCGCCACGCCGGAGTTCCCGGGTGGCCGCTGGCCGCACGCGGTGGTCCAGCTGCGGCAGGACAACAAGCTGGGCACGCTGTGGAACATGGTCGGCTTTCAGACCAAGCTCAAATACGCCGAACAGGTTCGCCTGTTCCGGACCATTCCGGGGTTGGAGAACGCCGAGTTCGCTCGGCTCGGCGGGCTGCACCGCAACACCTTCCTCAATTCGCCGATTTTGCTGGACCGGCAGCTGCGCCTGAAATCGGCGCCGCACATCCGCTTTGCCGGGCAGATCACTGGCTGCGAGGGCTATGTTGAAAGCGGCGCCATCGGACTGCTGGCCGGGCTGATGACCGCAGCAGAGCTGACCGGGCGCGATTGGACCGCCCCGCCCCGCACCACCGCGCTGGGCGCGCTGCTATCCCACGTTACCGGCGATGCCGAGGCGGAGACTTATCAGCCGATGAACATCAACTTCGGCCTGTTCCCGCCGCTCAGCGATGATGTGAAGAAAAAGGCCCGCAAAGCCGGTTACACCGAGCGCGCCAAGGCCGATCTGGCGGGCTGGATCGGTTCGTCTGGCATCCCGGCCTGATCACCGCAGCCTGCCCGCAGATAGGCGAATTTATACAATTTTTTTCCGCCGTCCGCTCCCAAAGCGCGCCCATCGGGCTCGCAATCAACGAATTGGGAGTATTTTGAATGAGGAATTATTGCATCACTGCTGCAGCTTTTGCAGCTCTCACCATTGCTAATCCGGCCTTCGCTGATGAAGAAAGCGATTGGACCGGCGCCTATATCGGCATTCATGCCGGTTATACCAATATCAAGTCGGATTCGGCGCCCGTCCTGGGCGGCAACTGGTCGATCGAATCAGCAGCGCTGCAGTCGAATGTTGTGACGAACTGGTCTGCCAGCCAAAAGGTTGAGAACGTCAGCTTTGGCGCCCAGCTTGGCTATAACGTCGATGTCGGCGGCGTGGTTGCCGGGCTCGAAGTTGACGGCACGCTGCACAATGGCAGCGACAGCTATCTGCGCGGCCCGATCGCAAGCCCCGGCGGACCCAGCTATACCTATGGCAACACGATTGACCCGAAGGGTTCGGTGTCAGTCCGCGGCAAGCTCGGCATTCCGCTCGGTAAAACGTTGATCTATGCCACCGGCGGCTGGGGTTGGACCAAGGCTGAAGTATCGGCGGATATCATTTCCAACGGCGGCTATACCAAGGAAGGCCGTGTAAATCATACCTTTGACGGCTACCTCGTTGGCGGCGGGATTGAGCATAAGATTGGCTCAAACGCGTCAGTGCGGCTGGAATACACCTATGCCGATCAAGGCGATGTTACCTACATAACCCTCCCCCGCACCGGCAACACCTTCGCGGGCTACACCGAAACGTTCACGCAAGACCTGCGGATGCATCAGGTGCGGATCGGTCTAAACTACCACTTCTAGAGCTATCGTCACGTCGTCTGACCGCCCGTCCAGCAACCGCTGGGCGGGCGTTCAGCATTTGCAGCCGGGCCGCTGCGCTTGTTTCGGCTTGGTCGTGGCGAATTCGCCGCGGGTCAGGTTGCTGTCGCCGTTGCCGTCGGCCTGTTTGAACCGGTTCGAGGTGGTCGCCGCCCATTCTTCAAAGCTGAGCAGGTTGTTGCGATCCTTATCCAGCTTGCGGAACGCGGCGATCCGCGGCTGCATCGTCTCGGTCCGGCTGATCAGGTTGTCGCGGTTGCGGTCGAGCCGGTTAAAGCGCTTTTCTTCGCGGGTGGCTTCGCTGGCTTCGGGCGGCAATGCCGGGCCGACCATCCCTTCGCCGTCTTCATCAGGAATGTCTTCGAGCGAGGGGCCGACCGGAGCATCGGCCATCATCTGCGGCGCTGGCGGTGCGGATGCTTCGGTGCTGGCCTGGCCCTGCCACCAGAACAACCCGGCCCCCGCCAGTAAAAGTGCAGAAACCGCGCCCAAAACGATCCGGTTCATTCAAAACCCTCCAACTAATGGGCTAAGTCTAACTCAAATCCCCAGCAAGCCAAGCCTGACTGCGACCAACCCGTCGATTGGTCCGGATAGCAGCGGCGCGGTGCCCCGGCTGCGGCGGGAAAGGCCGTGCAGCACGGTCAGCGGGCGCAGCGCGCGGGGCAAGCGGACGGCGCGCCAATCTTGGCCAGCGGCGAGTGCAGCGGCCAATTCGAGCTCAACCGGATCGCTGAGCTTGGCGGCCAGTTCTGCCACCGCCCAATTGCGCCCGGCGCGGGCAGCTTCGGCGGCGCTGGCGCGCTCTCCCAAACGTTCGGCCATCGCGGCGCAGGCCTGCGCGCGGGCCTCAGCAAATCCGGCCAAGGCCGCGCTGTCGAGCTGCGTCTCGCAAAGCAAGTGTTCCCAGCCATCGGCCAGCCCGGCCAAGGCCCCGCGCTGATCGCCCCAGTCATCAAGCAGATCGAGCAAAGGATCGCCGCTGGTTCCGCTGGGTCCACCCGGCCCCAGCCGGTCGCGCCACCACGATAGCCGCAATTGCCCCAGCAGCGGTTCGCGCGCTTGGCGAACAATTCCGGCCAAGCGGGTGTCGAGCGCGAGCAGGCCCAGAATGATTGGCCGCGCAGGCCCCGGCGCATAGGTCAGTGCCAGTCGCCGTTCGACCGGCAATTCCCCCAGATGCAGCGTCACGTCCATCACGCAGCTGCCTAAAGCCCAGCGCGCCTCGCGCAAGTCCATTAACTGGCAGAAAATCTTGCGCCCTAACCCGCTGTTAACCCTGCTGTTTGATAGAGCGGTCACCACACC
>JANMHL010000304.1:0-6515 GCA_031375125.1 Novosphingobium sp.
TCGAGCAATTCAGGCGTCATCGCCCCGCAGGCGATCACCCCAAACCCGCCTGCGTTGGAGATGGCGGAAACCAGATTGCGTTCGCTGACCCAGCTCATCGCCCCGCACATGATCGCGTGCTCGGTCCCCAGAAAGTCAATCCCGCGTTGCATCAGCGAATGAGTCTTGTCGTACACGCGGGTTTCCTCTGGGTTATCCTTGGCTCGCGCCTATAGGCAAACCGCCCTGCTGTGACCAGCCCTGCGCATTCAGGCTGGGTCAATTCGGATTGCTGCTTGTCGCGGGTCGAATGCCGCGCCAAGGGGCTGGGCAGAGGCCTGATCCGATCCGGCCAGATAACTCCTGCCCAGCCGAGGCCGCTTGTTTCAATTTCTGCGCGATCAGTATGACGATGCTCTGGCCCAGCTGCGCACCAACCCGCGCCAGCGGCTGATCGGGTTGGTCCTGACGCTGCTGGTCGAGGGCGGGCTGGTGCTGGTGGTGCTGTCGCTGGGGTGGACCGCGCAGGAACCGGTCAAGCCGCCGGTGCGGATGGTCAGCGTAGCGATTGAGGCCGAACCGGCAAAGTCGCCACAACCCAAGGCCGACGATCCGGCCAAGCCCGCCGCCGCGCGTGAAACGCCGCAGAAAACCCCGCCCGGCACCCCGACCGCGACCAATCCAGTCCCAGCGCCGCCTGCGCCGGTAACACCAGTTCAGCCGATCATCCCGGTCACCAAGGATCAGATGGCGCAGTTCGATCTGTCCAAGATCCCGCGCCCGGCGGCCCGTCCGGCGCCGCCCGGCCGGGGCCAGATGGGACCGCCCGATCGCGGCGTTTCGGGTGACAGCAAGCGGGTCGGCACCGCGCCGAATGGCCAGCCGATGTACGCCGCCGCTTGGTACCGTGAGCCTTATGACAGCGAGCTGAGCGGCTATCTATCGACCGCGCAAGGGCCGGGCTGGGCGCTGATCACCTGCCGCACCGCGCCCAATTTCCGGGTCGAGGACTGCGTCGGGCTGGATGAATTTCCCGATGGCTCAAACATCCAACGCTCAGTCCTCGCCGCCGCATGGCAATTTCAGGTCCGCCCGCCACGCGTGAACGGCGTAAGTCAGGTTGGCGCTTGGGTGCGAATCCGGATAGACTACACCCAGCGGCCCGGACGCTGAGTCGGTGCGCACTAATCGGATACTTGCGCCACTCTATCCAGTTTTGATCGTTTTTAACGATAAGCGCGGCGAGGCATAGCGCTCAAATTATTCAGCCGCGGAATGCGGACCCAGCAGGAGACAGACCATGGATGCCAAAACAGGATCAATCGAAGGTAGCGGTTGCCCGATGGGCCACGGGGCGCGGGCCCTGCTGGGCCGGACCAACAAAGACTGGTGGCCCGCAGCACTGCCAGTCGACATTTTGGGCCAGAACGGCGCGGCCAATCCGTTGGGCGCCGATTTCAGCTATGCCGATGCGTTTAACACCATCGATTACAGCGCCTTGAAGGCCGATCTGACCGCGCTGATGACCGATAGCCAGCCTTGGTGGCCGGCCGACTATGGCCACTACGGCCCGTTCTTCATCCGGATGGCCTGGCACGCTGCAGGCACCTATCGCACCGCCGATGGCCGCGGCGGTGCCAATTCAGGTCAGCAGCGGTTTGCGCCGCTCAATTCCTGGCCGGACAACGGGAACCTCGACAAAGCCCGGCGTCTGCTGTTGCCGATCAAGCAGAAGTATGGCCAGGCGATCAGCTGGGCCGATCTGTTCATCCTGACCGGCAATGTCGCAATCGAATCGATGGGCGGCCCGGTGTTCGGTTTCGGCGGCGGCCGCGCCGATGTGTTTGAACCGGAACGCGATATCTATTGGGGGCAGGAAGACCTGTGGGTCGATCAGGGTGCCAAGACCCGGATCCGGGCTGACGATCAGGCCGATCTGGAAAACCCGCTGGCGGCAATCCAGATGGGGCTGATTTACGTTAACCCCGAAGGCCCCGGCGGCGTCGCCGATCCACTGCTGTCAGCGCGCGATATGCGTGAAACGTTCCTGCGGATGGCGATGAATGACGAGGAAACCGTCGCGCTGACCGCTGGTGGCCACGCCTTTGGCAAGGCCCACGGCGCCGCGCCGTCGGATACTTTTGGACAGGCGCCAGAAGGCGAAGCGATCGAACAGCAGGGCTTTGGTTGGCTGATCGATCAGGCCGAAATCGCCAAGGGCAACATCACCACTTCGGGAATCGAAGGGGCCTGGTCGAACAACCCAACCCAGTGGGGCGGCGACTATTTCCGCCTGCTGTTCAAGTACGATTTTGAACTGGTTCACAGCCCAGCCGGTGCGCAGCAGTGGACCCCGATCAACCCCGACCCAGCCGACATGGCACCCGACGCGCGCGACCCGTCAAAGCTGGTCCCGACGATGATGACCACGGCTGACATGGCGCTCAAAATGGATCCGGAATACCGCAAAATTTCAGAGCGGTTCCGCGATGATCAGGCTGCGCTAGACGATGCCTTTGCCCGCGCCTGGTTCAAGCTGTGCCACCGTGATATGGGGCCGAAAGTGCGTTACCTCGGCCCAGAAGTACCTTCGGAAGACCTGATCTGGCAGGACCCAGTTCCGGCTGGGTCGAATCCTTCGGACGTGGCCATGGCAGAACTGAAGGCCAAAATAGCCGCCAGCGGCTTGTCAATCAGCCAACTGGTCAAGGCGGCCTGGGCTTCGGCCAGCACCTATCGCAAGTCGGACCACCGCGGCGGCGCCAATGGCGCCCGGGTCGCGCTGGCCCCGCAAAAGGACTGGGCGGTCAACGACCCGGCAGAGCTGGGTGCAGTCATTGCCAAGCTCAATGAATTGCGCGGCGGCATTTCGCTGGCCGATGCGATCGTGCTGGGCGGGGTTGTCGGGATCGAAGCGGCAGCCAAGGCGGCTGGACACAGCATCTCGGTGCCGTTCACTGGCGGTCGCGGCGATGCAACGGACGAACAGACCGACGCGGAAAGCTTTGCAGTGCTGGAACCGCAAGCCGACGCGTTCCGCAATTACCTGCCTAAGAAGCTGAGCGTGCGCACCGAAGAGCTGATGCTCGATCGAGCGGCACTGCTCGGGCTGTCTTCGCCAGAGCTGGCGGTGCTGATCGGCGGGCTGCGTGTGCTCGGTGCAAATCAGGGTGGCAGCAATCATGGCGTGCTGACCAATCGCGCTGGGCAGCTGACCAATGACTTCTTCGTCAACCTGCTCGACATGGCCAATGCCTGGGCCCCGGTCGCTGGCAGCGACGACGAAGAGTTCGTGGCCAAGGCCCGCAGCACCGGCAGTGAAGTATGGCGCGCCAGCCGTGCAGACCTGGCCTTCGGTTCCAATTCGGAACTACGCGCTGTCGCCGAAGTCTATGCCGAAAACGGCGCGGAAACGAAGTTCGTGGCCGATTTCGTCAAGGCGTGGACCAAGGTGATGAACGCCGATCGGTTCGATCTGGCCTGATCGCGAATAACTCAGCTAGCCCCGTCCCGCGCGAAAGCCGGGGCGGGGTTTGCTATGTCAGGCGGCTGCGTCTTCTGCGTCCAGCCCATAGGCTGAATGCAAGACGCGGACGGCCAGTTCGGTTTCGTCCTCGTCAATCAGGACCGAAACCTTGATTTCGCTGGTTGAGATCGCCTGGATGTTGATGCCGCGGTCGGCCATCGCCCGGAACATCGTCGCGGCGACCCCGGCGTGGCTTTTCATACCGACGCCGACCACGCTGATTTTGGCGACTTTGCCATCGGTGATGATCCGGTTGAAGCCGATCGCTTCCTTCTGCGCCTCGAGCAAGGTTTGTGCGCGCAGCAGATCGGCGCTGGGGACGGTGAAGGTCACGTCGGTTTCGCCTTTGTCGCGGCCAACGTTCTGGATGATCATATCGACGTTGATGTTTGCTGCGGCCAAGGGCCCAAAGATCGTCGCGACTGCGCCGGGCCGATCGGGCACGCGGGTCAGGATGACTTTGGCTTCGTTTTTGTCAGCGGCAATGCCGGTGATCAGCTGGCTTTCCATGTCCAATCCTTCAAGTTCTTCGTCGCTGACAATCATCGTGCCGGGGATATCATCGGCCGGGGGGGCATCGTCGCCGATGAAGCTGGAGAGCACCTGAACGCGCACGCCCTCTTTCATCGCCAGCCCAACCGAGCGGGTTTGCAGCACTTTCGATCCGACCGATGCCAGTTCGAGCATTTCTTCATAAGTGACGTATTTGAGCTTGCGGGCCTTGGCCACAATGCGTGGGTCGGTGGTATAAACCCCGTCAACGTCGGTATAGATATCGCAGCGGTCCGCGCCGATTGCCGCCGCGATTGCCACTGCCGAAGTATCGGACCCGCCGCGGCCCAGCGTGGTGATCCGGTTGTCGTCGCTCAGCCCCTGAAAGCCGGGGATCACCGCAATCTCGCCCGAGGCCATCGAGGCAAGCAGTGCGGCGCTGTCAATCTCGCCAATCCGGGCCTTGGCATGGGCCGTATCGGTGTGGATCGGCATTTGCCAGCCGAGCCATGACCGGGCCTGACAACCGAGCGCCTGCAGCGTCATCGCCAGCAGTCCGGCGGTCACCTGTTCGCCGCTGGCGACGACCACATCGTATTCGGCGGGATCATACAGCGGATTGGCTTCGCGGCAGAAACCCACCAGCCGGTCGGTTTCACCCGCCATCGCCGAGACGACTACCGCAACCTCGTGCCCGGCGGCTTGCTGGCGCCGCACGATGCCGGCCACCCGGCGGATCCGTTCGGACCCGGCCATCGACGTGCCGCCAAATTTCATCACGATCCGGGCCACGCCGTGTTCCACCCCATGCGCAAGAATATTGCTGACAGAACCTCTCGCTCTGCAGCGGAGCCGCTGTTAAGGTCGGTCCATGTCTAATGCAAGTTCAACCACCACGATCCGACCAGCCGAAGCCGCCCATTTCGGCCAGTTGGCAACCGATTGGTGGGATCCTAAGGGTTCCTCAGCGATGCTTCACCGGCTGAACCCGGTGCGGTTGGGGTTCCTGCGCGATGCGATTGACGCGCATTGGACAGCAGATTCGCGCGGCGTGCGGCCCTTGGCGGGCAAGCGCGCGCTCGATGTCGGCTGCGGCGCGGGGCTGCTGGCAGAGCCGCTTGCTCGGCTGGGCGCGGCGGTCATCGGGGTCGATGCGGCGCCTGAAAACATCACAGTCGCCAGCGCCCATGCCGTCGGGGCCGGGCTGGCCATCGACTATCGCTGCGGCGATCTGGCTGGGCTGGGGTTGAGCGGGTTTGATCTGGTCACTTCAATGGAAGTGATCGAACACGTCGCCGACAAGGCCGCGTTTGTCGCCGCGCTGGCAGATACACTGGCGCCGGGTGGGCTGATGGTGCTGTCCACCCCCAACCGCACCGCGAAATCGAAATTGCTGATGGTTGAGGCGGCTGAACGGATCGGGCTGGTCCCGCGCGGGACGCACCACTGGGCTGATTTCGTGACGCCGCCGGAATTGGCTGAATTGCTGGCCGGGGCTGGGCTGGTCATGGCAACGCCGCGCGGGATTGATTGGTCGCCGGTCAAGGGCTTGCACCTGTCCGATGATCTGGCGCTGAATTACATCGTGACGGTTACTTCGGCGTAATCGCGAACAATACCCAGGCCAGAACGGTGGCGACCGCGAACAATGCCCACGACCAGAAGAAGCTGTGGGTATCGATGTAGATGCGATGGATTGCCAGCCAGCCGCCGCGCGATCCGCCTTTGCCCATCAGTCCGCTAACCACGAAAGTCAGCGCGCTGGCCGGTATCAGGGCCTTGAAAAAGTCCATTTGCGTCCCCCCGTTTTGGGCCTGAGGAGAGAGAACCGCTGAACGCGGCTCAGGTCAAGCCCGCAATGATTGTCCGGGCGCGGGCCTCGCGTTCGGCCCAGCTGCCGCTGATCCGTTCGAACGGCACTTTGGCCTGTTCCAACACAGCTTC
Source organism: Novosphingobium sp. (assembly GCA_031375125.1). GTDB lineage: Bacteria > Pseudomonadota > Alphaproteobacteria > Sphingomonadales > Sphingomonadaceae > Novosphingobium. The sequence continues at coordinate 5,942 of JANMHL010000304.1, forward strand.
CGCGATGTCCGCAAAGCGCGCGCGCTCGGCGGCGCTGCCGAACAGCCGGGTGCCGTCCTCAACCCACGGCACGTCGGGATCGAACAGCAGATAGAGGTCGGCCTTGGGGTAATTCAGCAAGGCGGCGGGCACTTCGCCCAACAGCATCTGCGCCCAGGCGGCGGTCATCAGCGGATCGGTATCGAGCAAGGCCAGTGCCGCGCCGCTATCGGCCAGCACCTGTACCTGCGCCTCGTGCCCGGCGGCGATCGCCAGCAGGTCGGCCATGCTGAACTGAGTGCCGTGTTCCTCGGCATAAGTGCGGCCATATTCGGGCACCCACGGCAAGCGCAGTTCAGCGCTCAGCCTTTGGGCCAGCACCGATTTCCCGGTGCTTTCCGCGCCGTGAAAGCAAATTCGGATCATGCCAAATCGCGCTGCCGCCGCTCGGCTTCGATCCATTCCTTCAGCCCGAACAGGCTCATCACCAGCATCCCGCCATAAAGTCCGGCGGTGGGATAGAGCCCGCGATTGATGTACAGCAGCACCGCCGCGACATCGACCACGATCCAGATCACCCAGTTTTCGATCCGGC
>JANMHL010000318.1:0-7780 GCA_031375125.1 Novosphingobium sp.
GGCTCGATCAACATCCTGTGCTGCAGCGACGTTGCCGCGCGCGGGCTGGATGTGAAGGGCGTGAGCCATGTCTTCAACTTCGATACGCCCTGGCACCCGGACGACTACGTCCACCGCGTCGGCCGCACCGGCCGGGCTGGCGCTACGGGCCGTGCCTTCACGCTGATCGCGCCCGAAGACGCTGAAGCGATTGCCAATGTCGAAAAGCTGACCGGCGGCAAGCTGACCGTGTTCGAAGTCGGGCAGGGCGCCAAGCCTGCGCCGCAGAGCGGAGCCAAGCCGGAACGCGCCGAAAAGGCCGAGCGCCAACCCCGCGAACCGCGCGAAGAACGCGAGCCGCGCGCTGCCCGTCCGCCGCGTGAACCGCGTGCGCCGCGGCCCGAACCGACTGAACGCGCTGCTCCCGAAGCGGCTCCCATAGCCGAGGATCGCGCCCCGCGCCAAGAGCGCCCCAAGCGTGACGGGACCAAAGCGCCCAAGGCCGAACCCAAACAGCAGGCCGCCGATAGCGGCGACGGCGACGTCTGGAACGGTCCGGTCCCCAGCTTCCTCGGCGTTTCGGCGCTCTGATTGAAACAGGTTGAAGCATACGCGATCCCACGCTCGGTCTGGGCGCTGGGGTTCGTCAGTATGTTCATGGATATCTCGTCCGAGATGATCCACGCGCTGTTACCGTTGTTCCTCACAGGCGTGCTTGGTGCCAGTGTAGCGTTGGTGGGCGCTATCGACGGCATTGCTGAAGCCACGGCGTCGATAGCAAAGGTCTTTTCGGGTTATGTTTCGGACCGGATCGGAAAGCGCAAGCCGCTGATCTTGCTCGGCTATGGCCTCGGCGCATTGTCCAAGCCGCTTTTTGCGCTAGCCGGTGCCCCGGGGCCCGTACTTGGTGCGCGGTTCCTCGACCGGATAGGTAAAGGCCTGCGCGGTGCCCCGCGCGATGCCTTGGTAGCCGATGTCACCCCGCTGGAAAGCCGCGGCCGCGCCTATGGTCTGCGTCAGTCGCTTGATACGGTCGGCGCTTTTGTAGGGCCCCTGATCGCGATCGCTTTGATGGCACTTTATGCCGGGAATATGCGCCAGGTTTTCTGGTGGGCAGTGGTGCCGGCCGTACTGGCGGTCCTATTGGTGCTGTTCGGGGTGAAGGATGCCGAAAAGCCAAGCGAGTCCAGCAAGGCTCGCTCTCCGCTGAAGTTTCATGATCTGCGCGCCCTAACTAGTGCCTTTTGGGCCGTCACCGCGATTGGCGTGGCCATTGCAATGGCTCGGTTCAGTGAGGCGTTTCTGGTTCTGAAAGCTCATGCCGAAGGTCTGCCGCCGGGCTTTGCGCCATTGGTGTTAGTTGCGATGAACTTGGTCTATTCGGTCGGCGCATATCCTGCGGGGGCTCTGACTGATCGCGTCGGCCCACATATGCCATTGCTGCTAAGCCTCGTTTGTTTGTTGGCTGCGGACCTGTGCCTCGGGCTGGGTCACGGCTTAGTTGCAAGCTTTCTGGGCATTGCCTTGTGGGGTGCGCACATGGCGCTTTCGCAAGGTTTACTGGCGCAATTGGTCGCTCAGCATTCAGCAGAATCGCTGCGCGGATCGGCCTTTGGGCTATTCAATCTGGCCAGCGGACTGACGCTGCTGGCCGCCAGTCTGCTGGCAGGATTGCTGTGGGATGGCGCGGGACCAGGCATGACGTTTCTCGCCGGAGCGGGATTTGCAGTGCTGGCCGGGCTGCTGTTGATCGCGCTGCGTTCCCTAGTAACGAAGCAAATCACTCCGCAATCTTGACAAAGCTATCGATCACCCGCTTGGCCCCTGCCGTTTCAAACTCGATCTCGAGCTTGTTGCCTTCTTGTGCGGTGATCGTGCCGTAGCCAAATTTCTCGTGGAAAACCCGCACGCCCACGCCCACATCGCCGCGCGGCTTGGCCGCGAAGCTGGCGGCCGACCGAGTGGCTTCGGGCAAGCGGCGCGGGCTGGAGTCATAGGGCTGGGCGGCGGCGCGCTGCCAGCCGGGGCCGCGGGTCATGGTTCGGCCCGGCTGGCTGGCGACATGAGCGAACGGATCGCCGCCTTCCGACCATTGCGCCCGCCACAGCGAGGCCCCGCCCGATAGCGTCGATTCTTGCTCGATATGCGCCTCGGGCAAGTCGCCGATGAACCGGCTGGGGATTGAACTGGTCCACTGGCCGTAGATTCGGCGGTTGGCGGCATGGAGGATCGTGCAGCGGCGGCGCGCGCGGGTGATCGCGACGTAAGCCAGGCGGCGTTCTTCTTCCAGACTGGCGAGACCGCCTTCGTCCATCGCCCGCTGGCTGGGGAACACGCCTTCTTCCCAGCCGACCAAAAACAGGTTGTCGAATTCCAGCCCCTTGGCGGCGTGGATCGTCATGATCGTCAGTTTTTCGGCGCTGTCGTTGGCTTCGTTGTCCATCACCAGACTGACGTGCTCAAGGAATTCACCAAGCGTTTCGTATTCTTCCATCGCCCGGGCAAGTTCGGCGAGGTTTTCGAGCCGCCCGGCGCTTTCCGCGCTCTTCTCCACCTGCAACGCGTCGGTATAGCCGCTTTCTTCCAGTACCTGCCGGACCAGTTCAGCCGGGGACAGCACTTTGGCCGCATCGCGCCAGCGCGCCACACCGCGCACGAAGCCCAGCAGCGTGCCGCGTGCCCGCGCTGGAAGTTCGTCGGTATCGACAATCTCAACCGCTGCCAGACTGAGCGGGATCGCTCGCGCCCGGGCGTGACGGTGGATCTTTTCGAGCGTCTTGTCGCCCAGCCCGCGCTTGGGGCTGTTGTAGATCCGCTCAAACGCCAGATCGTCGCTCGGCTGCGAAATCAGCCGCAGATAACCCAGCGCATCGCGCACTTCGGCCCGTTCGTAAAACCGGAATCCGCCGACGATCTTGTAAGGCACGCCCGTAGCAATGAACCGGTCCTCGAACTCGCGGGTCTGGAACTGCGCGCGAACGAGAATGGCGACGGTGGCCAACGAAGCGCCCTCGCGCTCCAGCCGCTCGGCCTCTTCGCCGACCCGGCGGGCTTCTTCTGGCCCATCCCAGACCCCGATCACGCGGACTTTGTCGCCGCCGTTTTGTGTCGTCCACAGCGTCTTGCCGAGCCGGTGGCTGTTGGCATCGATCAGACCCGATGCGGCGGCGAGGATGTCCGGCGTGGAGCGATAATTCTGCTCCAGCTTGATTACCTTGGCGCCGGGAAAATCTTGTTCAAACCGCAGGATATTGGCCACTTCTGCGCCGCGCCATGAATAGATCGACTGGTCATCATCGCCGACCACGCAGATGTTCTTGTGCCCCTGTGCCAGCAGCCGCAGCCACAGGTACTGGACCTGATTGGTGTCCTGATATTCGTCGACCATGACGTATTTGAAACGCTGCTGGTATTGTTCCAGCACGTCGCGGTGGGTCCGCAGTATGTTGAGCATGTGCAGCAGCAGATCGCCGAAATCGCAAGCGTTGAGCGTCTTTAGCCGTTCTTGATAAAGCCGGTAAAACTTCTGCCCCTGGCCATTGGCATAGGCCTCGGATTCCGCCGCCGATAGGTCCGCTGGGTTGACGCCCTTGTTCTTCCAGCGATCGATGCACTGCGCCAGCAACTTGGCCGGCCAGCGCTTGTCATCCAGCCCTTCGGCCTGAATCAGCTGTTTCAGCACCCGCAACTGATCGTCGGTATCGATGATCGTGTAGTTCGATTGCAGCCCGACCAATTCGGCATGGCGGCGCAGCAGCTTAGCCGCGATCGAATGGAACGTGCCAAGCCACGGCATTCCTTCCACTGCCGGGCCGACCAGGTGCCCGACCCGCTCCTTCATCTCGCGCGCGGCCTTGTTGGTAAAGGTGACGCACAAAATTTCGCTGGGCCAGGCGAGGCGGCTGCGGACGATGTGCGCCAGCCGCGCGGTCAACGCCGCAGTTTTGCCGGTCCCGGCCCCAGCCAGCATCAGCACCGGGCCCTCGGTGGTAAGCACGGCTTCGCGCTGCGGCGCGTTCAGGCCGTCGAGCAGGGGATCAGGAGTGGATTCGTTGGGGTGTTGCACCGGCGAACAACTAGGGAACGGAGCGATTGGGCGCAAGTCCCCGTGCGGCTGGCCGAGTGAATGGAACCAGTTGCCGGGCCGGCGGTTTATAACTGGGCATGACACCCACGAAAGGATCGTAAGCATGAAGTATCTGATCATCCTTGGCGCGGCGCTGGCCGCTGTGGCGGCGGTTCCGGCCACGGCCCAGATGGCCGAGCCACCCGCCCAGCCGCAGCCGCCGATCGTTCAGGCCAATCCGCCCGGGCTGGGGGTTCCGACCATGACGCCGCCCGATCCGGCCACGGCGTCCGAGCCGGTTGCTCCGGCTATTCCTGCCGATCCGGGCTATCTGGCCGGGCCGTATAAAGGCGCACTGACCGCGCCGCCGGCTGAGGCGATGAACAAGGTCTATCCGCTTTGCACCCGGTCGTTGCGGGACAGTTGCCGCAATCCGGGCGGCCGATAGAACCGGATAGTCTGGTTTTACAGAGGACGCCGAGCGAGCGGCGCCCCTGTTTGTGGGATTCGGAATCTAATACGGCCAGGCAGCGGAGAAGGCAGGCCAAGGGTAGCCGTCCTTGGCGCAAGTTCGCCCGAAACTATCGAGCATTGTCTGTAGATCGACGGCGTGGGCTCGCAGGTTTGGTGGTAGCTGGCTTGTAAGTGCAGTGCGGATCTGGCCTGCGCTGGTCCACATGATTTTGCACGATGTTTTGGCATCGGCCCGTTCCCGCGCGACAACACCGTTGCAAAAGCCCGCAGCGGCGAGGGCCGGAGGAACGCTTGGTGCGTAACTGCGCAATTTGTTGCAGTCTGGAGTTAGCTCCGCCGCTTTGGCAAAGCGGGCACTGCCAAAGGGCATTGCGGATAGCTGGGCCAGCCGGTTGATAAAGCTGCCAGCGGCAGCAGCGTATTCGGCATTGCTGGTGGAACTGATCGCGGGCTTGGCATTGCTGTTGGGAGTGATCGCTGACTGGGCTGGCTGCCGAGCGCACAGCGCCCGGGGATCGCGGACCCGGTAAGTCTGAAAGCCGTTCGATTGGTAAATGCCGCAGGCCTTGCTGACGTTACCCAGGTTGGCATGGGCATCGGCCATGCACATCCCGGCTTGGTCAAAAAATGGCCGGGTATTTGGGGTTATCGGCATCAGATCGATGAACGCGCTCCAACCGGCCCGGCAGTGCTGCAGAGCAGTAGCCCAATCGGACCGATACAACGCCGCGACGCCCATTTTCACCTCATTATCGGCCATATTGATCCTGGCCCGCTCAGCGCCTGAAAACGTCATACCGTCAAAAGTATACTCAGCCTCAGCCGCCGCGGCAGAGGGGGCAGTCACCACCCCTGCCAGTGCCGCCAAACACAGCGCTGCACAGGTCGCGAAACGCCGAAATGCATTTGAAATTGCGTTGAGTTGCATTGGGCACCATCATCCAGAGCAGCCGGATTGCTCCAAGTCTGCCAGCGCGCGCCGCACCATGGTATTGCACAGGAACCGGGCGGGCCGTCAACCGCTTTGGCAAATTGCTTGACTTGGCGGCGCGCTGTGGCGACCCAACTGCGCCATGCATCCGATCCGCCAAAACGCCCGCGTCCTCTCTGCCAGCCTGATCGGCACGGCGGTGGAGTTTTTCGATTTCTACATCTTCGGCACCGCCGCTGCTTTGGTATTCGGGCCGTTGTTTTTCCCGTCTGAATCGAGTTCGGCGCAGCAGATGGCGGCGTTTATGAGCTTTGGTCTGGCGTTCTTCGCCCGGCCACTGGGCGCGATTGCGTTTGGCCATTTCGGCGACCGGGTCGGGCGCAAGGCGACACTGGTGGCGTCACTGCTGCTGATGGGCCTCTCGACCGTGCTGATCGGGGTGCTGCCGGGCTATGCTGCGATCGGCACCATGGCACCGTTGCTGCTGTGCCTGTTGCGGTTTGGTCAGGGGTTTGGCCTTGGCGGTGAGTGGGGCGGGGCCGCGCTGCTGGCGGTGGAGAACGCGCCCAAGGGCTGGGAAGCGCGGTTTGGCGCTGCGCCGCAAATGGGCGCGCCGCTGGGGTTCCTGTTTTCCAACGGGTTGTTCCTGTTGCTGGGCATGGGGCTAAGCGAGGCGGAGTTCATCGCCTGGGGCTGGCGCATTCCATTTCTGGCCAGCGCTGTGCTGGTTGCTGTCGGATTGTGGATTCGGCTGAAGATTACGGAAACGCCCGCTTTTGCCCGGGCCGAAGCGCCGCCGGTGGCGGTGCCGATTGCGGCGGTGATCCGCCAGCATCCGCTGTTGCTGCTGGCGGCATCGGCTGGCGCGGCGAGCTGTTTTGCGGTGTTTTACCTCAGCACCGCCTTTGCGCTGTCCTATGCCACCAGCACGCTGGGGATTGACCGGCAGACGTTCCTCGCGCTGCAATTGGGCGCGAACGTGTTCCTTGCGGTCGGCATCATCGGCGCGGCGATGGCGGCGGATCGGTTCGGGACGAGCCGGGTCATGGTGCTGGGGGCGGTGCTGACGGTGGTCACCGGGTTGGTGTTCGGCCCGGTGATGGGCTCAGGTTCGCTGCCTGCGATCTTTGTCATGCTGTCGTTTGCGCTGCTGGTGATGGGGCTGAGTTATGGCCCGCTCGGCGGCTGGCTCAGCGGGCTGTTCCCGGTCCGGGTGCGCTACACCGCGATCTCGCTGGCCTTCACCTTTGGCGGGATCGTCGGCGGCGCGCTGACCCCGATTGCGGCGCAGCAACTGGCAGCCAGCGGCCAGATCGTGGCGGCCGGCTGGTTGCTGGCGGCAGTGGCAGTCTTGACGCTGGCTGGACTTAAGCTGGCAAAACCCGCAGCAGCGTGATCCGGGCTTTGCCAACCTTTCGGTCGGCCACAGTTTCCAATCCCTTGATCTTCGGTATTTCGGCCACGGCGGTTTCCAGGCTGACCCAGGTCGCTTCGCCAATCCAGCCGAGCCGCTGCAATTTATCAAGCGCCACTTCACCCGCGCCCGTGCCATAGGGTGGATCGAGCATCACCAGATCGAGCGGGGCCTTGACCGGGCCAAGTGCCAGCACCGATCCGGCGCGAACATCGCACTGGGTCTGCGCCTGCAGGCTCGCGACATTGCTGCGCAGCGCGCGGATCGCAGCGGCGTCTTGCTCGACAAACACGCAGCTGGCAGCCCCGCGCGACAGCGCCTCGATCCCCAGCGCGCCAGACCCGGCGAACAGATCGGCCACGGCCAATCCCTCGAAGTCCCCCAACCGGCTGACCAGCATTGAGAACAGCGTCTCCCGCGTCCGGTCGGCGGTGGGCCGGGTGGTGTCTCCTGCTGGCGTGGTCAGTTTACGCCCGCGCCACTGCCCGGCAATAATCCTCAGGCTCATTTACGGGGCCCGCCCGTGTTCGGGCCGGGCCGCCGGGGCCCGCGCGGGTTGGTGCTGCCCGGCTTCGTAAAGGGTTTGGCCCCGGGTTTGGCCCCAAGTTTGTTTGGCCCGGAGCGGCGTGGCGCAGGATTCGGCCCGGTCGGCGGGGCAGCGCGATCCCGACGCGGAGCCGAGCGGCTGTCGGTTCGCGGAGCAGCTTGGTCCCGGCGCGGAGCCGAGCGGTCATCGGTACGTGGGGCGGCGCGATCCCGGCGCGGGGCTGAGCGGCTGTCGGTTCGCGGAGCAGCTTGGTCCCGGCGCTGCGCGGAGCGGTCATCGACGCGCGGGGCGGCGCGATCCCGGCGCGGAGCCGAGCGGCTGTCGGTTCGCGGGGTAGCTTGATCCCGGCGCGGCGCAGGCCGGTCATCG
>JANMHL010000327.1:0-5614 GCA_031375125.1 Novosphingobium sp.
CCAGCCGCGTGCTGACGCCCGCCGTGGTCGGTCAGGTGCACTACGACACCGCCCGCCGCGTTCAGGAAACCCTGCAGAAGTACAAGTCGCTGCAGGACATCATCGCGATCCTCGGCATGGACGAACTGTCGGAAGAAGATAAGCTGACCGTCCAGCGCGCTCGCAAGATCCAGCGCTTCCTCAGCCAGCCGTTCCACGTCGCCGAAGTCTTCACCGGCATCTCGGGGAAGTTCGTTCAGGTCGAAGACACCGTGAAGAGCTTCAAGGCGGTGGTTGACGGCGAATACGATCACCTCCCCGAAAGCGCCTTCTACATGGTCGGCGGGATCGATGAAGCGATCGCCAAGGCCCAGAAGATGGCTGAAGAGGCCTGATGCGCGCTGGCGCGGTTCTGTCTGCGGCTTTGGCCGTTCTGGCGACCGCGTCTGCCGCTGTGGCCGCCGTTACTCCGGCTGCGCCGCTGGGTATGCGATTGTCTTCCGTTGCCACACAGTTCTGCGTCGATGTGCTGTCACGCAAGGTCGCGCTGCCAGCCACCGCAGACGCGGAACAGGTCCTGTTCGCCCGCTACCGCCTTACCTCCGGCTTGCCAAATGCGGCGATGCAGGCACTTGGCCGCGATACTTCGCTGGTGGATCAGGCCACCTTGGCCTCTGGCGAGGCAAGTGATGGAGCCTTTATCGTGGCGCTCGGTGGCCGTGCGGGAGAGACCTGCCGGATTATCGTTTATCGCGCTCCACTCGATGGGCTTTTCATCAACGCTGCATATCAAGCAATGCAAATGCCGGCCCAAGGCTGGCGCAGTTTGCCGGTGCCCAAGCAACCGACAATTGCCCGCAAGCTGAGCCTGTTTAAGCGTGACGCGAAGCATCGGCCCTACCTCGCCAACATACTTTCTCCTACTACATCCGGTCCGATCGCCGCCGTCCTGACCGTTGCTGCGATCCCCGCCAACATCACTATCCCCAAAGGTTATTGAGATGCCCCTGCACTTCGAACTCGTCACCCCGGCCCGCCTCGTCCGCTCGGACGACGTCTATATGGTCGTCGTCCCCGGCACTGAGGGTGAGGAAGGCGTGCTCGAAGGCCACGCCCCGTTCATGACCACGATGCGCGACGGCACCCTGCGGATCTACAAGACCGACGGTGCGGTCCCCGAAGAAATCCAGATCCAGGGCGGGTTCGCCGAAGTTGGCGACAATGGCCTGACCGTGCTGGCGGAACGGGTTGTCGGCTGAGATTTTCCGGCAAGTTTGAGATACAAAAGGGCGGTCCATCGGGCCGCCCTGTTTGGTTGGAGCGTGGACAAAAATCCGCGCCCTCCACCGCCGAAAGCAAAGGCTGCACAAGCGCTGCACAAACCGGTCTAGCGGGGGTCAAGCGCGGCCCGGACCGAGCAAAACCTGCGCTACAATAGCGCACAACCCCGTCCATTTATCGACATTTATTGTTATATTTCAGATGTTTATGCAAACCGCACACTCAGGCGTTGCAGCCATTGCGGTTGTCGCGGCACATTTTCCTGCTGCCATATTCAGGTCGTGTAGGAAAGGATCGGATCCGCTTGCCTGTTCCGGACTGCCCCAGATTTGTCGGATGACGGGTTTTTTGACGACTAACGCAGCGTCCTAAAGCTTCACCTTGCCCTCTACACAGGTCACGCATTGCCCGCCAACGTGGATATCCGTCCCGTCAATCCTGACCTGCACATAGCCATCGCGGCCCACCTGCTGGCCTTGGCTGGCAACATAGCTATCCCCTGCCCCGATCTGCCCCGCCAGCAAGCGGAATGCCGCCACCGCCGCGTTGCCGCTGCCGCAAACCGGGTCTTCGGGGATGCCGTCACCGGGGGCAAAGCTGCGAACAACCACGCGGTCGCGCTCCACCGCAAACAACGTCGCGCCGGTCATTCCGGTGGCTTCGTAATAGCGGGTCAACCGGGCGGGATCGTGGGCGAGGTTTTCCAGCGCGGCCACTTCGGCCAATTCCGCCACCAGCCAAACCGGGCCGACATCAACCGCCTGCGCCGCGCCCTTCACCGCCGCATCGCCGATCCACGCGGTGGCTTCGGGATCGGTCAGTTCGGTCAGCGCATAGCGCGGAAGCTTGAACGACAGCCCGCTTTCCCCAACCGTCAAGTCAACCAGACCGACCGCGCATTGCTGCACCAACCGGCCATCGCGGGCCGCCGCCAAGCCAGCCCCCAACACCGCATGGGCCGTGCCCAGTGTCGGGTGCCCGGCGAACGGCAGCTCGGCCTTGGGCGTGAAAATCCGCACGCGGTAATCCGCCGCTGGATCGCTGGCGGACAGCACGAAGGTGGTTTCGGACAGGTTGGTCCAGTTGGCGAACGCCTGCATTTCGGCGTCCGACAGCCCCTCCCCATCCAGCACCACGGCCACAGGATTGCCCCGATAAGGCACGGCGGTGAACACATCGACTTGGGCGAACTTGCGTTCCTTCATGGCATCAACTCCACCTGATCGCGTGGCGGCACCACCGGGCGGTAATTCCAGCGAATCGCATTGCTGCCGTCCAGCTTGGACACTTCGGCCATCAGCAGTTTGCCCTGCCGCCAGTACCGGATCCGCTGCGGAAAATCGTGCGCCGGGTTGGCGAATTCGATCGATTGCTCACTGATCAGGACCAGCGGGAATTCGCTGGGCGGCTTGCCGTTAGGTTGGGCAAAAAAACTGATCGTGCCATCGGCCTTGACCTTGATCTGGGTCACTTCCCAGCCATCCAGTTTGGGCCCAAACCCGGTTCGCGCCATGCCCAGCATGATCCCGCCGCGCGGATCGGTCCAAACCTCGTCAGCCCAACTGGCGCCGTCCTGCATCGCCCAGGTTCCGGCCATCCAGCCCGGCAGTTCGGGCTTGGCCAAGGTCTGCGCGCCCAGCGGCACGGCAAGCAGCAACGCGGCTGCAATAACGAATTTTTTCATGTCGCTGCCTTTGACCCTGGCAAAATGAATGGCGGATTTAGCGGTATTTGGCGGCTGCGTCACTCGGCTTCTGGTGGCTCTCGCACCAGCCCGGCGCGCCACAGATACAGCCCCGATCCAATAATTATCGCAGCACCCAGTAAAACGGCCAGATCGGGGTGGGTGTCAAACCAGATCCAGCCGAGCACGATCGCCATCAGCAGTTGGACATAGCTCATCGGCGCAATCGCGCCCGCTCCGGCGCGTGTGGTGCCAAGATAGATCAGCCAGTGGGCACAGGTCGCCGAAACCGCAACGAAGGCACAGCGCAGTATGACGCTTCCATCGGGCCAGCCGATCGCAAAGCGCTCCAACCCGGTCGAGGCGAACAGCGGCGCAGCAATCAGCAGGACCGGTGAGGCAAAGGCCGCAACCCAGAACTGCATCGCCAGAGCAGACGCCGTGCCGGCAACGTGTCTGTTTCCGATCATCAACAGGCTGAAGGTGATCGCCGAAAACAACGGCAACACCGCCCACCACCCGGCCTCGGCCAGATTGGGCCGCAGGATCACCAGGACCCCGACAAACGCGATCAGTGAAGCAATCCAGCTTTCCCGGCGCATCGGTTCGCCCAGCAGCAGCGCGGCCAGAATTGCGGTGAAAATCGGCGTGGTAAAACCGATCGACACCGCAGTCGCCATCGGCAGCACAAATAGCGAGGTGATGAACACTGCGGACGATACGGCCAATGCGGCACCGCGTCCAAGCTGCGCAAATGGCTTGGCCAAGCGGAAACCTGCTGCGCCTTCGCGGGCCCACAGGATCGCACCCAGCGCCACTGCCGCCAAGCAAAAGCGCAACGCCGCTACCGCCACGGGAGACCACAGCCCGGCCATCGTCTTGATCACCGCATCGCCGACCGACAGCAAGGCAAAGCCCGCCAGCGCATACAGCAACCCGGCCCGTTCTGTTTGGCGCAAGCGAGAGGTCCTCCTGCCCTGACTCTAGGCAAGCGCGTGGACAGCGGCAAGGTTTACCCGGCGTTAAACAGTCATGCTTAACAAGAACTCACTGAAAGTGGGGCGACGTGACTAAGCTGATCATCCAGATCCCGTGCTTCAACGAGGCGGAGAGCCTGCCGGAAACGCTGATCGCGCTGCCTCGGCGCTTGCCCGGGATCGACGTAATCGAAGTGCTGGTGATCGACGATGGCAGCCACGATGGCACTGCCGATGTCGCCCGCCGGTTCGGGGTTCACCACGTGGTCCGTCACCGCCGCAATCGCGGATTGGCCGCCGCCTTTCAAAGCGGGATCGATGCCGCCTTGGCCGCCGGGGCCGATATCATCGTCAACACCGATGCCGATGGGCAGTATGTCGGCGCGGACATTGCCGCGCTGGTTGCACCGATTGTGGCGCATGAAGCTGATCTGGTAATCGGCGATCGCGGCGTGGGCGACAACGCTCATTTCGGCCCGTTCAAACGCCAGCTTCAGCGGCTTGGCAGCGCGGCCGTGCGCAGCCTGTCGCGGACCGAAGTAACCGATGCGGTCAGCGGTTTTCGCGCCATCAGCCGCGCCGCTGCCCAGCGGATCACGATCACGACCGAATTTTCCTATACCACTGATATGTTGATCCAGGCCGGGCGTAAGCGGTTCAAGATCGTCAGCGTGCCGGTGCGCACCAACGCCGCGGTGCGCCCCAGCCGCCTGTTCAAATCAATCCCGCAGTTTATCGCCCGCCAGTTGATGACCATGGCGCGGGCCTATGCCACCTACAATCCGTTGCGGACTTTTGCAGCCATCGGGGGCACGATTGCCCTGATCGGCATGGCCCCGATTGTCCGGTTCCTGTGGTTCTGGGCCATTGGCGGCGGTGATGGTCATATCCAGTCGCTGGTGCTGGGCGGATCGCTACTGGTACTGGGCGTGCTCACCGGACTGATGGGCGTGCTGGCCGAATTGATTGGCGCCAATCGCAAGTTGCTCGAAGCAACGCTCAACCATGTCCGCCGCCTCGAAGAGAAAGTCTCGGCGCTGGAAACCGCCAAGACCCCGGCCAAGCGCGACCGGGCGGCCTGATGCCCGAGGTCAGCCGCTTCCCGCGCTGGCCCGCTCTGGCGTTGCTGGCGGTGCTGGCGCTGCAAGTCACGCTGGTACTGAACCGCGCGATCAATTGGGACGAGTTTTACCACTATAGCCAGATCCAGAAACTGGCCGCCGGAACGCTCAGCGAGCCGCTCCAGACGCTCTATACCCGCGCGTTCCTGTGGGTGACGGCGCTACCCGGCAGCGGGATCGACCATATCATCACGATCCGCTGGTTCATGCTGGCTTGCGAAGTGGCGACTTGCGCCGCGATCATCGGGATCGGCTCACGCTTTGCCAGCCGCCCAGCCGCGTGGCTGGCGGCTTTGGCCTATGCCGGGGGCGGTTTCGTGTTCCAGCACGCCACGTCGTTCCGGTTCGATGGCCCGGCCGCAGCATTATTGATGACCGCCGCGTGGATCTTGCTGTGCCGCCGCCTCAGACCCTTGACCATTATCGCCATCGGCCTGCTGGCCGGAACGGCGGCGATGCTGACAATCAAGACAGTTCTCTATGCCCCGGTCTTTGCCGCGATTGCCTGGTTGCGCTGGAACGAGGGCGGACGCAGCGTGCGCAGCATCGCACAGTTGGTCGCAGTCGGCCTG
>JANMHL010000347.1:0-11339 GCA_031375125.1 Novosphingobium sp.
CGGCGTGATGAGCCGTGCGTCGATCCTCATGGGCAGCGTTCTGCCTTAAGACCTTGCTGGAAGGCGCAGAGCCTTTCTCAAGAAAATAACTAGGGGCTTGAGTGGAACGATCCGTGCACTTGTGTTGCTTGGCAATGCCCGAAAATCATCCCCTTCACGCTCCCCTGACTAAAATAGGGAAATAATCATGATGAACATTCTAAAAGCCTTTGGCCACGATGAATCGGGCGCTTCGGCCGCCGAATATGCTCTGATCCTGGGCATCATCGGCACAACCATCGCTGCTTCTTCGATCCTGCTCGGCAACGCCATCGGTGGCGTCATGTCCCGCGCATCGATCCGCATGGGCAGCATCCTGCCTTAATAATTCAGCCGGGCACCGCGCCCTCTCAGCGCGGTGCCCGACTACCTTTTTCTGAATTCTTATCGCGGGCGGGGCCACTATGCAGTCGCGAAATCTGGTTATTCTGGCAGTTGCGGTCCTGATCGGGCTGTTTGCCGTGCTGATCGTCAACGGCGTGTTCAGCGGCGTTCAGGAACGTCAGGAACAGATCGCCGAGGACAACCGGATGGTCCGGATTGCGGTCGCCAGCCAGGAACTGACTTTCGGCACCGCGCTGTCGACCCAGAACGTCCGGCTGGCCAATTGGCCCGCCAGCTCTGTTCCGGTCGGCGCTTTCACTTCGATCGAAGAAGCTACCAAATCACGCGTTGCGCTGCGCCCGATCGTTCCGGGTGAACCGGTCCTCGCCTCCAAAGTTTCTGGCACCGATGGCCGCGCGACAATCGCCGCCAACTTGCCGCAAGGCCAGCTGGCCTTTTCCGTCCCGATCAATGACGTGACCGGCGCTGGCGGGTTCATCCGCCCCGGCGATGTCGTTGATGTGCTGCTGACCCGCAAAATTCCCGGCAACGGGGCGAGCGAGAGTGATAAGATGACCGACGTGGTGCTGCAATCGGTGCCGGTTCTGGCGGTCGATCAGGAATCGAACGAGAACAACACCAAGCCCGCCATCGCCAAGACCGTGACCCTGCAGGTTGACGGTCCCAGCGCGCAAAAACTGGCCTTGGCCCAGCAACTCGGCGTGCTGACGCTGGCGCTGCGCAATGTTGGCGATACCACCGCCAGCCCGCGCGCCACGATCCTGCCGCGCGATATCACCGCCAGCCGTCTGTTCATTCGCGAACGGAATCAGGCCGCCCCCACCGCAGCGCCGCGCGCGCCGCCGCTGGCCGCCCGGCCCCCGGCCCGGCTGCCCGGTTCTGCACTCCCCGGCCTGTCCGGCCCCAGAATGACCGTCGTTCGCGGCACCAAAACGAGCGAGGAAAGCGTCTATCATGGCTTCTAGGTCCACCCGTCTGTGCCTCGCCCTGCTGAGCCTTGGCGCCCCTGCAGTGCTGACGGCAATGCCCGCCGCAGCGCAATCCGGCCCGGCCCTGCCAAGCCGCGATCTCCACGCCGGAACGATGGAAGTTCCGCTTAACAAAAGCCAGGTCGTCAATGCCGATCGCCCGATTGCCAAGGCGATGATCGGGAATGACGAAATCGCCGATATCCTGCCGCTGACCGATCGCTCGATCTATGTCCTCGGCAAGAAGATGGGCACGACCAGTCTGACGCTTTACGATGCCCGCGGGCGGGTGATTGCAATCATGGACGTCGCCGTCGGCCCAGACGTCGAACTGCTCAATTCGCAGCTGCGCGATATGTTGCCCGGCCAGAATGTCGAAGCGCGCATTTCGAACGATTCAATCGTGCTGACCGGCACTGTCAACAGCGCCGGCGCGGCTGACCGCGCCGCCCGGCTGGCCAAGGCCTATGCCGGGGACAAAGTGATCAACCTGATCAGCGTTGGCTCCAGCCAGCAGGTCATGCTCGAAGTACGCTTTGCCGAGGTGAACCGCACCAGCGGCAAGGAATTCGGGATCAGCGCCTTTGGCAATTCGGCCGGTGGATCGTTCAGCGGGGCCTTTGGTCAAAGCGCCAGCCTGACCCCCGGCGCTGGCGGCATCGGCATCATCAAGCTCGATTCCATCACCGGCCAAAGCGGCATTTTCTCGCAAGATATCTCGCTCGGCCCGCTCAGCCTGCAGGGTATCCTCAACGCAATGGAGGCCAAGGGTCTGGCCCGCACCCTCGCCCAGCCGACGCTGATCGCGCTATCGGGTGAACGCGCCTCGTTCCTCGCTGGCGGGGAATTTCCGGTTCCCGTCGCCCAATCGGGCGGCGGCGGCGGTGCTGGCGGCAACAATAGCCAGGCGATTACGGTTGAGTTCAAGACCTTTGGGGTCAGCCTAGCTTTCACCCCGACCGTGCTGAGCGACAACACCATCAATCTGGTGGTTGAGCCTGAGGTGAGCGAGATTGATCCAACGGCATCGCTGACCCTCAACGGGATTACCATTCCGGGGCTGCGGACCCGCCGGGTCAGCACCACGCTGGAACTGCGCGATGGCGAGAGCTTTGCGATCGCCGGGCTGCTCCAGCAGGATACCAAGGTGCAGATCTCGCAAATGCCGCTGCTGGGTTCGCTGCCGATTATCGGCACGCTGTTCCGCTCAACCCGCTATCAAAAGGGTGAGACTGAGCTGCTGATCGTGGTCACCCCGCGGCTGGTCGCGCCGATCAAGCCGAGCCAGGTCCGCCTGCCGACGGACCGGGTCCGCGATCCTAGCGATGTCGAAACCTTCCTGCTGGGCCAGCCCTATCAACCGCAGGAATTGGCCCCGATTGCCGATCCCAAGAAAGGCGCTGCGCCCGATCTGCAGACCTCGCTTGATGGCAAACCTGCGCCGCACAAGGCCGATCCGGCCCAAACCGGCGCGGCAGCTACTCTCCCACCCGCCAAGGATGACAACTATGAATTCTAAGGCACGCCTGATCGCGATTGTCAGCGCCGCCGGTCTGCTGCTGGGTGGCTGCGCCACCGGCGGCAGCAACACCGGGTTTGGAATGGGCAAGGCGGACAATTTTGGTGAGGCCAACCGCCAGACCTTTGCCGCGATGGTGATCAACCCCAACCCCGAATACGACGAGCCAATGGCTCCGGGCGATGGAGAACGCGCGGCGCAGGCGATCGAGCGGCTGCGCACCGGCAAGCTCAAAATGCCTGAGCGGCAGAGCCTGTCCGAAATCGGCCGCAGCGGCGGCGGCAACTGAAACTGATGTTGGAGGCTGGTGATGAACGATCCGATCGGAAACCGCTTTCTCCAAGATGAAAGCGGCGCTGTTGCCGCCACCTATGCGATGGCGCTGACCGCGCTAATCGTTATCGCGGGCGTCGGGTTTGACTATGGCCGCCTCGCCACCATGGACAGCGAATTGCAGAACGGCGCCGATCAGGCCGCTCTGGCCGGGGCCACCCAGCTGGATGGGAAGTCGGGCGCCTGTTCCCGCGCGGCGACCGCAGCCGTCTCGCTGGTCACCAACACAACCGTTCTGGCCAACAGCGCCAACACCATCACGGTCACCAGCGAAACCGCCTGCGACGCAACCGGAACGGTGAAGTTCTGGCAGAACAAGGAAGGCACCACCGCCGCCACATCCGATGCCAACGCCCGCTTCATCGAACTGACTGTGGCCACTCGCACGGTCGACTATGCCTTCACACCGATAGTCAACCTGTTCGTGGGCTCAGCCTCAGCAGGCGCGATGGCCGGGCTGGGATCGTCGATCTGCAAAGTCCCGCCGGTGTTCATGTGCAACCCCAATGAGGGCAGCGATCCGAGTTTCACTATCTCCAACTACATTGGCAAGGGCATCCGGCTGGTCGCCAATGACGGCGGCGGGAATTATGGCGCCGGCAATTTCGGCTATTTGCAAACCAACGCCGGCAACGGTGCGAGTGCTATCCGCGATGCGCTCGGCAAAACCGAAGTGCCTGGCGACTGCGTTGCAGTGGACGGCGTAACAACCAAGCCGGGTGCAAACGTCAGCGTGCTGGATGCACTCAACACCCGCTTTGATATCTACACCGGCAATACCAACGCTCCGTGCGGAGCCAACGGGCTCGGCTGCCCGCCATCGGCCAATTCGCGCAAGGATGTGGTCCACAAGGGCAATGCCAACCAGTGTTCCTATACCACCGGCGGCGGCAACGGCTGGCAGATGTCGGACAATCCTTATATTCCCACCTCTGCCACAACAGTGCTGACGAATGCAGAAGCGGACGCTCTCTCGCCGATGGGGTATCCGCGCGACATGTGCCATGCGGTCAGCGCCACTGGCAGCTGTGGGGGTGGGATCGTCGGAGACGGCATTTGGGATCGCAACGCCTATTTTCGCAGCAACGATCAGAACTATGCGTTGGGGTTCGATATCTCAGCCACCTTCGGCACTTCCACTCCGACCCGCTATCAAGTTTACAAGTACGAGGCCGCTAACGCTGGGGCGCGACTACAGAATCAATCGGCTGGCAGCGGTCTAACCTCACGGCCGCAGCCGTATTGCACACCGCCCGGCATAGCGGTTGGCGGCACGGCAATCGACCGCCGGGTGTTCTCGGTCGCGGTCATCAATTGCGGTTCGGGACTGAACGGCTCCTCAGGCCCGCACACTCCCAAGACCTTTGTGGACGTGTTCCTGCCTGAACCTTCAGTCCGCCGCCGGGTCGGGTCGACAACCTATACCGAAGCCTCTGACGTCTATGTCGAAGTCATCGGCGCTACTACGCTGGGCGGCGGGGGATCAACTGCCGCTCAGACGATCCGCCGCGATGTGCCGTATCTGGTGCGCTGATGAGGGCCCGGCTGCGCCTTTTCCTGCACGATCAGATCGGCGCGGCAGCGGCAGAGATGGCGCTGATCCTGCCGCTGGTCATGGTGATGCTGTTCGCCACCTTTGAGGGCGCCTATTACATAATCTGCGAGCATCAGGTGGTCACCGGCGTCCGCAACGCCGCCCGCTATGCCGCGCGGCTTGATTTCAGCCTCTACGCCTGCCCGTCGGCGACGTTTGGCGGCAGCACCGCCACGATCCAGAACCTGGCCCGCACGGGGCAGCTAACCGGCGGAACCTCGCGGGTGCAAGGCTGGGTAAACGGTGATATCGCCATCACCGTGACCTGCACCGCGCAAACCGGGATCTACACCGGGATCAACTCCGGAGTTGGCAACAATGCCCCCAAAGTGCGGGTCAGTTCGCGGTTCAACTATCCCTCGCTGATGGGTCAGTTGGGCTTTACCCAAGCAACCCTGCAAATCGGCGCTGCGGCCGAAAGCCCGGTGATGGGCCTGTGACGCGCCAGACCGCCTTTTTCCGTGACCAACGCGGGGCCTCGGCAGCCGAATTCGCGCTGGTCTTGCCGCTGCTGCTGATTGTGCTCTTCGGCACGATCGACATCGGGCGCTATGGCTGGAACCTCAGTCAGGCGCAAAAGGCCACGCAAGTCGGCGCGCGCTGGGCTGCGGCGACCGATATGATTCCCAGCGATCTTTATAGCTATAGCTTCGCCACCTCGTGCGGCATTCCGCAAGGTACGCCGGTAAGTGCCTCGGCCTTTCCAGGAATGATCTGCAACAGTGGCGGCTGCAGCGCGATTGCGGGAGGGTCATGCACGATCGGTACAACGTCCAACACCGCCGCCTTCAACCGGCTGGTCGACCGAATGGACGATATCTATCCGGGGCTGACCGCCGCCAATGTGCAAGTGACCTATGCATGGTCGGGCCTGGGCTTTTCCGGGGACCCGAACGGCGCCGATGTTGCGCCTTTGGTCACCGTCAGTCTGCGCAATCTGCAGTTCGCCCCGTTCACATCCTATGTGTGGGGAGCACAGTTCAATCTTCCGTCATTCGCGTACTCGATGCCAATGGAGGATGGCAGCGGGACGAGTTCAAACTAGGCCAGGAAATATGGGTACTGAAGTTTTCAAGATGTTCACTGACAAGAAATTCTCCGTCCGCGCTTGCGCCGATATGCTGGTTGTTGCCGGGCCCGAAAGCCTGACCGCACTGACCGGCAGTGATCCGGCTGAGCGCCTGCCGGGGCTGACCACTCACGCCTGCGCCAGCGATGCGCCGGTGCCCGACGATCTGATCGCCGCGGCCAAGGTCTTGGTGATCGAGGTTGATCCCGATCTGCCGCAGTCGATTGACCGGCTCCATTCGATTGGTCGCCGCTATCCGGGGCTCCCCAAGATCGCCGCGCTGCGCAATGCCTCGGTCGGGCTGGTCCGCACGCTGGTTCGCGAAGGGGTGGCCGATGTGGTCGCACTGCCGTTCCAACTGCCCGAACTGCTCGAAGTTTCTGCCAATGCCTTGGCCCAGTTGCAGAGCAAGGCTGACGCCGAGGCCCGCTTGGCCCCGCTGATCGCGGTTATTGGTGCAGCTGGCGGCAGCGGCGCAACCTCGCTCGCGACCCATCTGGTCAGCGATCTGGCGACGCGGCTGGGTTCCGGGCGCGAAGTGGCGATTGTCGATCTTGATCTGCAATTCGGCGCGGTGGCCGACTATCTGGGCAGCACCGGCAGCGGCTCGGTCGCTGACCTGCTGCAGGCCGGGGCCCGGCTCGACCCGGAACTGGTCCGGTCGGTCGGCAAAGTTACCGACGGCGGGATCGCGGTTTTCTCAGCTCCGCCTGAAATCATGCCGATCGAAGCGGTCGATGTCGATCAGGTCCTCGGGATGCTGGACACGATGCGGCGGCTCTACGCCGGAGTGGTGGTCGATCTGCCCGGAAACTGGACCAATTGGGCGCTGTCGGTGCTTTCGGCGGCGGATCAGATCGTGCTGGTGACCGAACTGTCGGTAACCAGCCTGCGTCAGGCCAAGCGCCGTTTGCAGCTGTTCGATTCAGTCGGGATTGATCCGGCCCGGGTCGTGGTGCTGGTCAACCGGGTCGAAAAGCGGATATTCCGCTCGATCGACCTGTCGGACGTGTCCGATACACTGAAGCGTGAAGTGATCGGCGGGCTGACACTGGAGGAACCGGCGCTGAATTCGGTCCAGAACCAAGGCCTGCTGATCCATCAGGTCCACCGCAAGAGCAAATACCACGCCGACGTTGATGGTTTGGCCGAGCAGCTGATTGCCCGGCTCGATTTTGAGGGGTCATGACCATGTGGAATGTCCGTAAGGCCGCGCCCGAAGCGGCCCCGGTTCCAGCCGAGCCAGCCACCGACGGCCCGGCCAAGGCACAGCCCCGTGCGACCAAGGTCATCACCGCGGACCGGCAACGCGCCGATTGGCTGATTGACCTCAAGGTCCGGATCCACCGTCAGTTGATCGACCGGATCAACCTGTCGCTGCTCGACAAGCTGCCGCGCGAACAGATCGGCACCGAAATCTCGCAGATCATTGCCGAGCTGCTCGAAGAAGACCGCGCCGTTCTCAACGGCACAGAGCGTCAGGCGCTGGTCGAGGATGTGCTCGACGAACTGCTGGGCCTTGGCCCGCTTGAGCCGCTGCTCAAGGATGAGTCGATCACCGATATTCTAGTCAACGGTTGCAACACGGTGTTTGTCGAGCGCAAGGGTCTGCTCGAACGGGTCGGCACGCGGTTTCAGGATGAGCGGCATTTGCTGCGGATCATCCAGAAAATCGTCTCCGCAGTGGGCCGCCGGGTTGATGAATCATCACCGTTTGTCGATGCCCGCCTCGCCGATGGTTCGCGCGTCAACGCGATTGTCGCGCCGCTGGCGATTGACGGTTCGCTGCTCTCGATTCGCAAATTTTCCAAGATCCCGATCGATATGGAAACGATGATCGCATACGGCTCGATCCCGCGGCAAGTCGGGGTGGTGCTGAAGGCGGTCGTCCAGGCCCGGCTCAACGTGATCATTTCCGGCGGCACGGGTTCGGGCAAGACGACCCTGCTTAACGCGTTGTCTTCGTTCATCGATGAGCGGGAACGGATCGTGACGATCGAGGATTCGGCGGAACTCCAGCTGCAGCAGGAGCACGTCGCCCGGCTCGAGACCCGTCCGCCCAACATCGAAGGACGCGGCGAGATCACCCAGCGCGATCTGGTCAAGAACGCGCTGCGGATGCGGCCCGACCGGATCATCCTGGGCGAGTGCCGCTCGGGCGAGGCGTTCGATATGTTGCAGGCGATGAACACCGGTCACGATGGTTCGATGACCACCGTCCACGCTAATACCCCGCGCGATTCGCTGTCTCGGATTGAACAGATGATCGGGATGAGCGGGATCGAAATCTCACCGCGTTCAGCCCGCGCGCAGATTGCCTCGGCGCTCAATGTCGTGGTGCAGATTGGGCGGCTCAGCGATGGTCGGCGCAAGCTGCTCAGCTTGTCCGAACTCACCGGGATGGAGGGCGAAACCATCGCGATGCAGGAAATCTACCGGTTCAACATGACCGGCCGCGCCGAAGATGGCACCGTACTGGGCCGGTTCGAGGCAACCGGGATCAGGCCCAAGTTCACCTCGATGCTGCAGGCCCACGGGATCAATCTGGAATCCGCGCTGTTCGATCCGCGCGCCGATCTGGGTGGCGCATGACAGCAATTCTGTTCCGCCTGGGCGTGCTGGTCACGATTTTCGCCATGATCTTTCTGGTGTCCCAGCGCGTGCTGCTGGGGATGGCCAACCGCCGGGCGGAAACCAAGGCGATCAACCGCCGGATGGAGCTGCTGAAGGCCGGGATTACCCACGAACAGGCCGGCGACATCCTGCGCAAGGGCGTGCCCGATCGGCTCGCTTCCGATGCCGGACTGTTTGACCGGCTCTATCACCGTTTTCAGGCGATGATCCGGATCGCCGACATTCCCATGGACCCGCGCACCATTCTGGCGATCAGCCTGTTATCGTTCATCGGCCTGTCGAGCCTGTTCCTGTTCATGGCCTGGCTCTCAAAATTCGCCATCACGGCCGGGATCATCCAACTGGTTGTGATCGTGGTGGCTGCGATGACCATCGTTTTGCCGCTGATGCTGATCGCGCGGCGCAAGGAAAAGCGGCGCAAGCTGATGGAAGAGCAGTTCCCGGTCGCGCTCGATGTGTTCACCCGCGCACTGCTGGCCGGGCATCCGATTGCCTCGGCGATTGAGCTGTTGACCCAGGAAATGGAAGACCCGCTGGGTAGCGAATTCGGGCTGGTTGCTGATGAAGTAGCCTACGGCTCGACCTTGACCGATTCGCTGATGGCAATGGCTGATCGCTGGGAACAGCCCGACATCCGGATGTTCGCGGTATCGATCTCGCTCCAGAATGAGACCGGCGGCAACCTCGCGGAAATCCTGCGCAATCTCTCGCAAGTGATCCGCGAACGGGCCACGCTCTATATGAAAGTTCGCGCGCTCAGCTCGGAAGGGCGGATGACCGGTTGGATGCTGTCGGTCCTGCCGATCTTCACGATCGTTTCGTTGTTCCTGCTCAATTCCAGTTTCTACTTCGAGGTCGCCAGCGATCCGATCTTTGTGCAGGGCTTTACCGGGCTGATGATGCTCTACCTGATCGGAGTTTTCTGGATCCGGCGCCTGATCGATCTGAAAGTCTGACGATGCTGGACCTGATCTCCTCCACCCCGCTGGTCAGAATTCTCGTCCTGCTGGCGATTTTCGCAGCTGTCGTCGCCGTGGCCATGGCAGTGCTGACCCTGATCGGTCAGCGGATCGCCTTGCGCGGCGAACTGCGCGTGATCGCTGCCAAGAGTAGCTCTACTGAAGCTGCAGCTACCCTGCGGCAATCCAGCAGCGGGGCCTGGGCCAAGCTGGTTGAAAAAATCGAAGCCAGCGGCGTCAGCCTGACCGATAGCAAGGGCGATGTCCTGCGCGAACAGCTGCGGCTGGGCGGGTTCGATTCGCCGCTGGCACCGCGGATCTATACGCTGCTTCGGCTGGTTCTGGTGATCGTACTGCCTTCGGCATACGTTTTTAGCGTACTGGCTTCGGGCGGGATCATCTCGTTCATTCAGCTCTATGTCGTCGGCACCCTGCTCGCGGTGCTGGGGCTGTATGTGCCCAATCTGATCGTCCGCTACCGGGCCAGCCGCCTTACCCAGGCGTTGACCAACGGCTTTCCAGATTGCCTCGATCTACTGCTGATCTGTGTCGAAGCCGGCCTCGGTCTGGAAGCTGCGCTGGACCGCGTCTCGCGCGAGATGGCGCAGTCGCATCCCCAGGTATCGAGCTTGCTCGCTACTGCCACCCTGCGGCTGCGCGCCGGGGCGACCCGCGAGGAAGCCCTGCGGCGACTGGCTGACGACGCCGCGATCAGCGAAATCCGTTCGTTCTCAACGTTGCTGATCCAGTCTGACAAGCTGGGCACCAGCATCGGTGATACGCTTAGAATCTATGCCGCCGAAATGCGCGAACGGCGGCGGATGCGGGCCGAGGAAAAGGCGCATCGGCTGCCGGTGCTGATCTCGATCCCACTGGTGGCCTGCATGCTGCCAACCATGATCGGGGTGCTGATGCTGCCCGTGGTCATCCGCGTAGTCCGCCAGATCCTGCCTGCGATGATGAATTAGGAGATACCCATGCGTAACACACTGATCCTCAGAGCCTCGACAATTGCCCTGCTGCTCTCGCTTGGTGGCTGTCAGTTCTTCGGCAAGCTCAACCTCGCCCGGAGCGGCTCGCAAGAGCAGCAGCAGACCGCCAAGGCCGACCGTGCCATGCCGTCATCACTGGCCGAAGGGCGCGAGCATTTGCGCGCCAATCGAAATGGGCTGGCAATTGATGCGTTTAATCTGGCGCTGGTCCGGGGTGAAGACCCCGCTGCGGCGTACAATGGATTGGGCGTGGCCTATGCCCGGGTCGGCCGCAACGATCTGGCCTATCGCTTCTTCAAAAAGGCCAACACCTCTGATCCCGAAAATCCGGTCTATGCCAGCAACCTGATCCGGCTGGTCGACAGCCCGGCTTTTGCGCTGAACCAGATTGACCGCGCACCCACCGCGCCGCCTGCCCGGGTGACCGAGCGGCCCGTCGCGACCAGCACTGCTGCTGCACCGCGCGTTCCCGGCAAGCTTTACCGCGAAGGGCGCGGCCAGATCAGCCTGACGACCCGGGCCGATCCGGCGATAGGCGCGCCCGACCAACGCGGCGGCGCCATGCCGCAGGTTGCGATGCGATCCACCCCGCAGCGCAGCCCCGTAACGCCCACAACCCGCGCTGAAGAACCCAAGGCACCCAAAGCCGATCTGCCCGCTGCTGCGACACCAACCGGCGGCAAGCGTAAAGTGATCGAATTTGCTCCAGTTACGCCGGCCCAACCAGCGCGGCGCAACGCTGCCTCATGACCCCGGCAGCTCTCGCTTCTCTGCTGGCGCTGGGGCTGGCTGGGCTGGTCGCCAGCTGGCTTGACTGGCGCCACCGCCGCTTGCCCAACTGGCTGGCCGCAATGCTGGCCGTGCTGGGGCTGGCTGCTGCGTTCCAG
>JANMHL010000373.1:0-5413 GCA_031375125.1 Novosphingobium sp.
CAATCAGCCTTGAAACGCCCATTGGCGACGAGGAAGATTCGCATCTCGGCGATTTCATCGAAGACAAGAACGCGGTTATCCCGGTGGACGCGGCGATTCAGGCCAACCTGAAGGAAACCGTCACCCGGGTGCTGGCCAGCCTCACCCCGCGCGAAGAACGCGTGTTGCGGATGCGGTTCGGGATCGGGATGAACACCGATCACACGCTGGAAGAAGTCGGCCAGCAGTTCAGCGTCACCCGCGAACGTATCCGCCAGATCGAAGCCAAGGCGCTGCGCAAGCTCAAGCACCCAAGCCGGTCGCGCAAGATGCGGAGTTTCCTGGATCAGTAACCAGGATTTGAACAGTCAAAGACGGCCCGGAGCGATCCGGGCCGTTTTCGTTTCAGCTCTTGCTATCCGCATAAACTGCAACCGTATCCGCTGGCGCATCCAGCAGCACCCATAGCGACAGCATCAGCGCCAGTCCGATGGCAATTCCGGCGACCAACCGCGCCTTGCGCTGATCCACAGCCTGCCACAACGGCAGCACCGCCAGTACGGTCAGCACAAATGGCAGGACTGCGGCATAGGGCATCCCAGCCCCAACCCCCTGCATGACAAAATGACCGAGCGGGAGCATATAACTGATCACCGCCGCGCAGGCCGCAACCGTGCCGAACTTCCGCAGCTGTCCGGCGGGTAGCGCCAAGGACAGCGCCACCAGCAGCAGCGGCAGAGCGACAAAGTAGATCGCGGTTGGGGCAGCGCCCTGTCCATAGATCGCCAACACCAGCAGCGGTGTGGCAAAACCGACGATAGCGGCGGTGTTCGCTCGCCAGGTTCCGACCACCGCAGCAAAGGCGGCTAGGCAGGCCAATGCGGCGATCACCTCCAGCCGGGGTATCGCCGCCAGACGGTCGTAATACTCACCGTGCGCTCCGCCGAGTGATATCCAGTTGAAGGCATAGCTCAGCAGCCCGGCCACCACAGTCAAGGCCGCAAATCGCAGCGCGCCTGCACCCAATCCTTTGGTTCCATCGCGGCGCAGGGCGAAACCAAACGCCGCAATCGCTCCAGCCAAAATCAACCAGCCCAACCCTGTCGGGTAATGAATCGTCGTCAGACCAAGCCAATCAAAGAACACCTTGTCCGGCGCCTTTGCGGGGATTCCATCGGCTTTCAGCAACGCCCCGGCCAGTTCCAGCGTCTGGTCGCCCATATCCTGCAGCGATCCCTGATCGAGCCGGTCCGGTGTGATTAACGGCGAGTGATACAACCCCGAGCGGCCAATAAAGGCGATATTATAGGCGGTGTAATCACCCTCCAGCGCCGGAGTCAGATCGGTGTCATTGGGCAGCACCGAATAGATGAACGCCGCCAGCGACGAGGCGGCAGGCTGGCGAACGTGGGTCGCATAAAGCTCCATCGCTGCGCCGTTATTGGCAGAGGTCTGGAACATATTGGCCCGCCCGCCCCCGCCGCGTGCTTCCAGGTTGATGATTGCGCCAACACGGCTCCGCAGCGGGTTGTTGGCGAAAAAGTGTTTGGCGCCCATCAGGCCCAGCTCTTCGGCATCGGTCACCAGCACGATCAAATCCCGCTCTGGCTGGCCCGTGGCCTTGATCGCGCGGACAACTTCCAAACTGGCCGCAACCCCGGTGGTATCATCAGCCGCGCCGGGAGAGCCCCAGACTGTATCGTGGTGCGACATGATCATTACTGCAGGCAGCGACCGGTCGCGCCCGGGCAAAATCCCAATCACGTTGGTCATGGTCACAGCGACATCACTGCGCCCGGACCAGCTGTTGAGCCGCTCTAACCCTTTAGCCGGGAGCAGCGCCGCGTCAGTTTGCACTTCCATCCCGAGCGCACTCATCCGCAACAGCAAGTGGCGGCGTACTTCGGCGTTTTCCGGGCTGCCTGCCGGGTGCGGGCGGGCGGCGATAACGCGGACATCGGCCATCGCGCGGCCTGCAGAAAACTGCGCAACGGGGGCATCAACGGGCCGCGGTGCGGGCGGGATTGTGGCATAGACCCCCAGCAACAACCCCAACACCAGCGCGACAATCAAACCCCGGTTAGCCGTCATGACTGCTCTCCCTATCGGCGCGAGGCTGGACAGGTGTGTTACTGCTGTCAAGCACCGGACCGTCTTTTTCGTCGAAAGGCGCGCCGCTGCACTGGATATGCCGCCCTGGCGCGCTTAAGGGACGCCAAGCGATTCTCCCCAATTGCAGGCCGCCCAAACCATGCGCATAGCCATTGCTTCAGACCATGCCGCTTTCGACCTGAAGGCTGAGCTGCGCGACTATCTGATCGCGTTGGGCCATGAAGTGGCCGATCTGGGGCCTGAAACGGCGGACCGGGTCGACTATCCCGATTTCGGTTACCGGCTCGCCAGCGTGGTCGCCGATGGCACTGCTGAGTTTGGCGTCGCGCTGTGCGGCAGCGGCATCGGCATTTCGATTGCGGTCAACCGCGAACCCAAGTGCCGCTGCGCCTTGGTGTCAGAACCCCTTTCGGCCACATTGGCACGCGAACACAATGACGCCAATGTCGTTGCCATGGGTGCACGGCTGATCGGTATCGACATGGCCAAAGCCTGCCTTGACGCGTTTCTTGGTACCCCATTCGGCGGCGGCCGCCATTCGGCCCGCGTCGACAAGCTCTCTAACCCCTCGTTCTGAAGGTTTGCTACCGATGACTGATGCCGTTCGTTCCGCCGGGTTTTTCACCGCCCATCTGGCCGAGGCTGATCCTGCGGTCTACGCTGCGATCCAGAGCGAGCTGAAACGCCAGCAGAACAATATCGAGCTGATCGCGTCAGAAAACATCACCAGCCTGGCCGTGCTGGAAGCAACCGGATCGGTCTTCACCAACAAATATGCCGAGGGTTATCCGGGCAAACGCTATTACGGCGGCTGCGAATATGCCGATGTGGTCGAAACGCTGGCGATTGAGCGGGCCAAGGAACTGTTCGGCTGCGCCTTTGCCAACGTTCAGCCCAATTCAGGCAGCCAGATGAACCAGGCGGTGTTTCTGGCGCTGCTCAACCCCGGCGATACCTTCATGGGGCTCGATCTCAATTCGGGCGGACATCTGACCCACGGCAGCCCTGTGAACATGAGCGGCAAGTGGTTTAACCCGGTCGCCTATGGCGTTCGCGCAGAAGACGAACAGATTGATATGGACGCGGTGGCGGCTTTGGCGCGGGAACATCAGCCCAAGCTGATCATCTGCGGTGGCACGGCCTATTCGCGGCTCTGGGATTTCCAGCGGTTCCGCGAAATCGCCGATGAAGTGGGCGCCTATCTGCTGGCGGATATTTCGCACTTCTCCGGCCTCGTTGCGGGCGGCGCGCACCCCTCGCCATTCCCGCACGCCCACGTTGTCACCACAACCACGCACAAGTCCCTGCGCGGACCGCGTTCGGGGATCATCCTGACCAATGACGAAGCCTTGGCTAAGAAGTTTAACTCGGCAGTGTTCCCCGGCCTGCAGGGCGGGCCGCTGGTCCATGTGATCGCCGCCAAGGCAGTCGCGTTTGGCGATGCACTCAAGCCCGAATTCAAGGCCTATGCCGCGCAGATCGTCGCCAACGCCAAGGTGCTGGCCACCAGCCTGACCAGCGAAGGCCTGCGGATCGTTTCGGGCGGAACCGACAACCACCTGATGCTGGTCGATCTGTCGGCCAAGAACGTCACCGGCAAAGCCGCTGAAAAGGGGCTCGATCGGGCGTTCCTGACCTGCAACAAGAACGGCATCCCCTATGACACCCGCTCGCCGTTCGTCACTTCGGGCGTCCGGCTCGGCACACCTGCTGGCACCACCCGCGGGTTTCGAGAGGCGGAATTCGCCAAAATTGGCGCGCTGATCGCCGAAGTGGTAGAAGGTCTTTCGCGCAACGGCGATGAGGGTGACGGCCAAGTCGAAGCCCGGGTCCGCGCGCAAGTGGAAGAGCTATGTGGGCGCTTCCCGATTTATCCAGGACTTTGAATGATGAGCGATGATTTTGTAAGCGACGCCAAGAGCGAAATCAGCGGCATGGCCAAAGATGGAATGCGCCATCCTTCGACTAAGCCGGTACTTGCCGGAGCAGCAATCGGCGCTGCGGCAGGGCTCCTGCTGCCAGTTCTGTCCATTCCGGCGGGTCTTGCGATCGGGTTGGGCGTGGCATTTTACAAGCGGGTCCGGCCCTAGGTGCGGTGCCCGTTCTGCGCCCACGATGACAGCCAGGTAAAGGATTCGCGCCCGACCGAAGACAACACCGCGATCCGCCGGCGCCGCCAATGCGATGGTTGCGGCGCGCGGTTCACCACGTTTGAGCGGGTCCAGCTGCGCGAAATTACCGTGGTCAAATCGGATGGGACGCGGGAGAGTTTTGACCGGACCAAGATCGACCAATCGGTTGCGCTGGCCTGCCGTAAACGCGGTCTGGGACAGGAACGGCTCGATCAGCTCGTCTCCGGTATCCAGCGCCAGATCGAAACCCTGGGTGAGAGCGAAGTCCCCGCCAAAGCCATCGGCGAAATGGTCATGGAAGGCCTGCGCGCGCTCGACACCGTGGCCTACATCCGCTTCGCCTCAGTCTATCGCGACTTTACCGAAGCCAAGGACTTCGAGGATTTTGCCAGCACGGTGAAAGATGCAGGCGGGGAGTAGCCCGGTAATGACCCGTCCCTTCGTCACCTATATGCTGCTTTGCGGAGACGGCTCATACTACGTCGGCCACACTGACGAGCTTGCGCTCAAGCTGGCCCAGCATCAGGCCGGAACGCTTGATGAATATACCACCACGCGGCAGCCGGTCTCGTTGGCTTGGTCGGCACCGTTCGTGGACCAGGCTGCCGCCTTTGCCGCAGAACGCCGCCTGAAGGGCTGGTCCCGGGCCAAGCGCGAAGCGCTGATCGCGGGCGATGAAAGCCTTGCCGCCCAGTTGCTGACCAGAGCGCCAATTTCCCGAATGGCTGCGCCAGTTACGCCAAGTCAAACGCAGATCAATGGGCCGGTGATCGTGCTCGTCCGGCCGCAACTGGGTGAGAATATCGGCAAGGCGGCGCGGGCGATGCTCAACTTCGGACTTACTGAAATCCGGCTGGTCGCCCCGCGCGATGGCTGGCCTAACCCGAGTGCCGGCCCCGCTGCTGCGGGGGCAAATGTCGTGCTGGAACGGGCACAGGTGTTTGACACTCTGGCCGAGGCCGTGGCCGATTGCGCGCAGTTAAATCCCACCCCCGTGCCCAAACGGGGGTTAACCAACCCGGTTGACACCCCGTACCACGCCGCGCTGCAAATCCCCCGCCCCCCGGGTCCCTCGGCGCTGGTTTTCGGGCCTGAGCGCAGCGGACTGGACAGCGACGATGTCGCCTTGGCCCGCGCGATCATCACAGTGCCAATCAACCCCGAGTTCGCTTCGCTCAACCTCGCTCAGG
>JANMHL010000425.1:0-2742 GCA_031375125.1 Novosphingobium sp.
CCAGCCCGTTCAGCCGCGTCTCGCACCGCCGCCAGTCATAGCCGCTGCGCCAATAGGCAAGCAGATCCTGCAGCGCGGCCAAGGGCGTGCCTTGCGACCAATCGTCCACCGCCTCCTTTTCCGGCCAGCGGGTCAGGTCAATGCGGCTGTTGAGATCGTCCAGCTGGCTTTGCGGAATGGCGAGTGTGAAGGGGCGAATCTGGTTCATGAGCAAAGCCTAGGGCAATTTTGCGATTGTGTTAATCGTTCGATTAAAGTTAGTGCAGGCGCAGCCCTTGGAGACATTAGCAGATGGTTCAGCCGCAACTTACCGGGATCAAAGTGGTCGACCTGACCTCCGTAGTGTTCGGCCCCTATTGCACGCAAATTCTCGCCGATCTTGGCGCTGAGGTGATCAAGGTTGAAACGCCGGGGTTCGGCGATGCCTTTCGCTGGTCCGCCGAGGCGGCGCACACACCGGGGATGGCGCCGGGGTTCATGGCGGTGAACCGGGGCAAGCGTTCGATTGCGCTCGATCTCAAAAGTGAGGCCGACCACGCCGTGATGCTCGATCTGCTGCGCGATACCGATCTGCTCGTGGTCAACGTGCGCGGCAAGGCGATGGAGCGGCTGGGGCTGGATTATGACAGCATCAAGGTGCTCAACCCGCGGCTGATCTATGTCCATTGCGTAGGGTTTGGTCAGGCCGGGCCTTATGCCGATTTGCAGGCTTACGATGATGTGATTCAGGCAGCGACCGGCACCGCTACGCTGCTGCCGCGCGTCGATGGCGATCCGCGCCCGCGCTATCTGCCTTCGCTGATCGCCGACAAGGTGGCGGGGCTGCACGCCGCTTATGGCGCGATGGCGGCGCTGTTCAACCGCGAACGCAGCGGCGCGGGGCAGTTTCTGGAAGTGCCGATGTTCGAAGTATTCACCAGCTTCATGATGCTGGAACACCTCGGCGGGCAGACCTTTGACCCGCCGGTTGGCCCGGTCGGCTATGCCCGGCAGGTCGATCCCCACCGTCAGCCCTTCCCAACCAAGGACGGCGCGATTTCGATCGTGATGTATTCCTATGATGCGTGGGACCGGATCTTTGCGTTGCTGGGCGATCCAGAGTTCATTGCGCAGGAACGCTTCACCGTGAAGGGCGGCCGCGCGGTGCATCAGGATGCGCTGTACATCCGCATTGCCGAGCTGACCCCGCAGTTCACCACCGCTGAATTGCAGGCGCACTGCGATGCGGTGCAATTGCCCGCGCAAGCGGTGCGTGACTTGTCAGAAGTGCTGACCGATCCGCATCTGACAGCAACCGGCTTTTTCGAGCGGCGCGAGCATCCAAGCGAGGGGGCCTATTTCGAACAGGCCCAACCCGTGCGGTTTGCAGCAGCTGGCGATACACCCGCCCGAATGCCGCCGCGTCTGGACGAACACGGCGCCGAAATCCGTGCTGAGTTGGCGGCTAAGCGCCGATAGCCGCCTTCGACGCTGCCTCAACCTTGGCCCGGTCCACCAGTGTCATCGTGCTGGTCGCCTTGGCCAAGAGCGTCCCGGCGGCGTCCTTCAACGCGCCCTCATAGAACGCAGTGCGGCGCCCGTGCTTGATCGCCCAAGCCTCTGCAAAGATTGGGCCGGGGCGCGCGGGGGCGAAGAAGCTGACTTTCAGTTCCAGCGTCATTGGCACCACATCGTCCCCGCCATTTGCAAGTGCAGCGTGGGCCATCGCGGCATCGATCCAGCCAGTGACGAAGCCGCCCTGCACCACTCCGCCCGAATGGCACTGCTGCGGCTTGGCCAGATATTCCAGCACCGCGCGTTCTTTGCTTTGCTCGATAATCCGGACCAGTCCCATTTCCTCATAGAGGCTGTTCACACTCATCAGACCAGCGCCGCATAAATCAGAGTCTTTAGCTCACGGCGGATCGGGTAGACCGAACTGGGCGAAAGCTGGGTCATGAACACCATGTGGACCTTCTCCACCGGGTCAACGAAGAACGCGGTCGAGAACATTCCGCCCCAATAGAATTCGCCCGCAGAGCCGGCGATCATTGTCCTCGCGACATCCTTGTTCACCGCAAATCCCAGCCCGAACCCGGTCCCGGCATTGGCCGCCTCGCTGAACAAGGATCGCGACATCGTGGCCAGATCAGAATCATCGGGCAAGTGGTTGAGCGTCATCAATTCGAGCGCCTTGCGGCTGACAATCCGCACCCCGTCTAATTCGCCGCCGTTCACCAGCATCGCGCAGAACCGGTGGTAGTCGAGCGCGCTGGAGACCAACCCGCCGCCGCCAGAAACCAGCTTGGGCATCCGGCTCCAGGCTGATTCCGCCCCGCGATCATACATCACCCGGCCCTTGCCCGGCACGAAAGTGTAGCAATCAGTCAGCCGGTCGATCTTGTCGGCCGGCACGCAGAACCCGGTGTCGTCCATTCCCAGCGGCGCAAAGATATGGTCGCGGAAAAAGTCTTGCAGCGGCTGCCCCGAAACCCGCTGCACCACTGACTTGATAGCGACTTAGCGACTGTGAGAAAAGCATCGTCTCTTTAGCTATGCTAAAAGGCCTCGTTATACCGATCGAAGAAACTACCAAAAAAATATTCACTCCGAACAACACCCCAATCAAATTCATGGAAATAGTCGAAATACCACTCAAAGTTGTACAGTTTACATTGTACGAAATCCAGCGTGTAACCAGCAGCTGATGCGGATAAAATCGCTGTTTGTCGGACGAAACCAGCGAGGGCCAGCTTGAGTGGG
>JANMHL010000085.1:0-11759 GCA_031375125.1 Novosphingobium sp.
AGCCTCGCTCTGAAACCGGGCCTTCCACTCTGCGCTGGCCATCCCGTGGATCACCTCGCGTGCTGCGGCCTTATCCAGCGGCGCACCGGCATCGACAATCCAATCGGCCAAGCAATTGCGGCAAAACCCGGACAAGCCCATCAGGTCGATGTTCTGCGCGTCATGACGATGTCGCAAATGGCGGACAAGGCGGCGGAATGCGGCGGCGGCGACGGCGTCATCAAGGCTTTCGAGCGGGTCACCCGCGGTCGCATTCGTATTTTCAGAGCAGCTCATCGGGGTTTCCTTGGGTTTTCCCAGCATCTTTGCCATAGAGACCACGTAAACAGGAAGAGGGCACAGTGGCAAAAATCGATCCGCGCGGACGCAAAGTCAAAATTCTGGCAACGCTTGGCCCAGCCAGCCGCAGCCCGGAGATGATCGAAAAGCTGCTGCGCGCCGGGGCCGATGCATTCCGCGTCAACATGAGCCATGGCGATCACGAAACCCACGCCGCCACGATCACCGCAATCCGCGAGGTCGAAAAGGCCGTGGGCCGCCCGGTCGCGGTGTTGTGCGATCTGCAAGGGCCCAAGCTGCGGGTTGGCCAGTTCAAGGATGGCAAAGCAGTGATCCGCCATTCGGGCCATTTCACCTTTGACCGCGATCCCGCGCTGGGTGACGAAAATCGGGTTTGCCTGCCCCACCCCGAACTGTTCAAAGTGCTGAACAAGGGCCAGCGGTTGCTGATCGACGATGGCAAGCTGCGGCTGCGGGTGATCGAAGCGAATGAGGACAAGATCCTCTGTTCGGCTGAGGTCGGCGGGGTCATTTCAGACCGCAAAGGTGTCAACGTCCCCGATGCCGTCGTGCCGATCCCGGCGCTGACCGAAAAGGACCGCCGCGATCTGACCTTTGCATTGGATCAGGGCGCCGACTGGATCGCGCTGTCGTTTGTTCAGCGGCCCGAAGATGTTGCCGAAGCGCGCAAGCTGATGGGCACATCGCAGACCGCGCTGATGGCCAAGATCGAAAAGCCCGCCGCAGTTGACCGGCTAGAAGAAATTATCGAACTGGCCGACGGGATCATGGTCGCGCGCGGCGATCTGGGGGTTGAGCTCAATCCTGAGGAAGTCCCGCCGATCCAGAAGCGGATCGTCGCGATCACCCGCCGCAGCGGCAAGCCGGTCGTGGTCGCCACCCAAATGCTTGAATCGATGATCGAAAGCCCGGCCCCGACCCGGGCCGAAGTGTCCGACGTCGCCAATGCGGTTTACGACGGCGCCGATGCGGTGATGTTGTCAGCTGAAACCGCCAGCGGCGCCTGGCCGGTCGAAGCGGTCACGATCATGCACCGGATCGCCGCGCAGGTCGAAAGCGATCCCGGCTATTCGGAACGGATCCACTTCACCGTGGTCCGGCCCGAAGCGACCACCGCTTCTGCTCTGGCGCAGGCTACCGCAGCGATTGCCGAAACCATGACAGTGGCCGGGATCATCATCTTCACCGGTTCGGGCAGCACCGCCCGCCGCGTGGCGCGCGAACGGCCGGGCGTGCCGATGCTGGTGCTGACCCCATCGCAGCGGATCGCCCGCCGCCTTGCCTTGCTGTGGGGCACCCACGCGGTCACCACCAAGGACATCGGCAGCTTTGAAGAAATGATCGGCAAAGGCAAGCGAATGGCGCTGCGCCAAGGCTTCGGGACGGCCGGTTCAAAGCTGATCGCGCTGGCCGGGGTACCGTTTGGCACGCCGGGGTCAACCAACCTGCTGCACGTGGTGACGCTAAGCGGGGACGAGCTGAACAAGCACGCGGAGTAGCGCGATGACCGTCGCGAACGGCGATAGCTGCATTGTAGTGGCCGGCACGCACAAGGGCCGCAGCGGCACCGTCGAAGATCGCAACGTCAGCAAGACTGGTGCGGTGACAATCACCGTGCGCGAGGCCGAAGGCGCGCGCTTCAAAACTTTGGCAAAGAGCGTGCGGAAGGCCTGACAGTTTATCCTCACTCCGCCGCGCGGTGGCGAAAACTGAACACGCGCTTCAGTTTCCAGCCGCCATCGATCTTGACCCAAAGCTGCGTAAAATGAGCGGTTCCGGCCAGCCGCTCAGGCCCATCGCCGCGCCGTTCGAAAAATCGGTGGTCACCATCCTCGATCGCGCCAAGGCCGGGGACCGGATCGACGTGCAGGCTGGATGGGACCAGTTCACGGCGCGAGCGCCAGGCATCGGGCGCAGACCGGGCAGCGCAAGCCTTTTCGTAGTCGGCCATGAACTGGTCAGCGCTGGTGGCGATCAGGCCGCCTTTGTCGTGATACATCTCGATATCGTCAGCCAACATCGCGCGGACTTCGGCCGGATGGCAACGGGCATCAAAAAACAGTGTGAAGAAACGGTCGTCTGCTGCGCGGACTTCCTCGGCCAGCGCTGGTCCGGCAGGCAGGGCCAACGGCACGGTGGCCAGCAGGGCAAGAGCAGCAAACAAGGCGGGTTCCGATCAGCTAGAGTGTGTTACTAGCATAACTCACTAAAGCCTAACTTACAAGCCCTAGCCCCGCGCGCCAAACAGCGCCGACCCGACCCGCACATGGGTTGCACCCAGCATCACGGCAGTTTCAAAATCGCCCGACATACCCATGCTGCGGCCGTCCAGCCCGGAATCGCGCGCCAGCTTGTCGAGCAAGGCGAAGAACGGTGCGGCTTCGATTGCTTCAGGCGGAACGCACATC
The DNA here is from genome assembly GCA_031375125.1 of Novosphingobium sp. Classification (GTDB taxonomy): domain Bacteria; phylum Pseudomonadota; class Alphaproteobacteria; order Sphingomonadales; family Sphingomonadaceae; genus Novosphingobium. The sequence continues at coordinate 2,709 of JANMHL010000085.1, forward strand.
AGGCCAATCACGGGCAGGTCCGCCGCTTTCGCCGCTGCCAGCAGCGCGGGCAAATCGGCAATTGCGCAGCCACCCTTCTGTTCCTCTGCGCCGATGTTGACCTGCACGAAGCACGGCACCCGCCGTCCGGCCTTGTCCATCGCCTTGGCCAGCGCGGTTAGCAGGCTGGACCGGTCGAGCGAATGGATGCAGTCGAACAGCGCGACCGCCTCGTCCGCTTTGTTCGATTGCAACTGGCCGATCAGATGCAATTCGATCCCCGGATTGGCGGCGCGTAATGTGGGCCATTTACTCTGAGCCTCTTGCACCCGGTTTTCGCCGAATACGCGCTGACCGGCGGCAATCAGCGGTTCGATTGCAGCGGCATCGTGGGTTTTGCTGACCGCGATCAGGGTTATATCTTCGGCCTTGCGCCCGGCGATCTTCGCGGCCTGCGCGATACGGGCGTGGACATCGGCGAGCAGTGTGGCTGGATCAGTCATGGCGCGCTGCTATAGCGGGGTGATGCAAGCGCGCCAGCCCCTGCCAGCAATCTGGCTGATTTCCGATGCGCGCAATGACGCGGTTCTGGAAGTCGCACTGCTGCGCCTGCCGCGCGGCAGTGGTTTCATCTTCCGTCATTACCATTTGCCCCCAGCCGAGCGCCGCACCCGCTTTGCCCAGCTTTGCCGGATCGCGCGCAGCCGGGGGCATTTGGTCGCTTTGGCGGGAAGCCGGGCGCAAGCGCGCCGCTGGGGGGCGGACAAGGCCTATGGCGCGGGCGGGGAACTTGCCCCCGTGCACAGCTTGCGCGAACTGCGCCGCGCCGCGCGGGCCGAGGCGGTGCTGCTTTCCCCGGTGTTCCCGACCCGCAGCCACCCTGACGGCACAGTGCTGGGCCCGCTGCGCTGGCGGCTGATTGCGGCACGCTCGAAAGTGCCGGTAATCGCGCTGGGCGGAATGAACCCACGCCGCGCCCGCCGCCTCAGAGCCGCCCACTGGGCCGGGATCGACGCCTTTTTGCGGTGAGTTGAATCCTTGGATTCTGAAGGATTCTTGACGCGGAGTCAGTGCTGGGCGCATAACCCCGCACCAGACTAGGGGAAGCATGATGGCATCACGTCCGGCAACAGCCAGCCACCGCGGCGCGCGGGTCGATTGGCGCGCGGCGATGAAGCGTGCCTTGCGCCGCTCTGCCGAGATTGGCGGCGCGATCGTATTGCTGGGCGGCATGGTGTTTCTGGCGCTGGCGCTAATGACCTACAACCAGACCGACCCTTCGGCATCGACCGCTGCAGCTGGCCCGGCCCAGAACTGGATGGGCGGCGCCGGGGCCTGGGTGGCGGAACGTGCGCTGTTCCTGTTCGGGTGGAGCGCGGTGCTGCTGCTGCCGATGATGTATGTGATGGCGCGCGGGCTGTGGCGGCTGGTTGAGGAGGAGGATCAAGAGCTAGATCACGCCGATCACGCCTGGTGGCGCCCGATTGCCTTGCTGTTGTTCGCGATTACGCTGATTTCCACCACGCTGTCTTTGGCGATTGATCGGCCGGGCGATTACCCGGCCGATTGGGGCGGCGTTGCCGGGCTGCTGGGCGAAGGCGCCGTGCGCTACCTCGCCGCGCTGTTGCCCGAAAGTGGTCGCAGCATCGCGGTGTTCGCCGCTGGGCTGACCACGCTGATCACCGGGGCGGTGATCGCCGGACGGGTGTTTGCGGTCGACTGGGGCAGCTTGTTTACGCTCCCCGGCTTCCTCGCCCGCCGACCTAGGCTTGCGGGCAGCTTTGACGACGTCCGCCCCGCCGCTCGCGCCCGCAAAGACCGGCCTGCGCCGCCGGTCCTGCTGGGCGAACCGCGCAAAGCCCCCGAAATCTCCGATCCATCCCGCCCGGCCAAACCGGCGCAGATTACCTCGAGCAGCCGCCAGGGCGATCTGTTTGACAGTTACGAACTGCCGAGCCTCGACTTGCTGGACGATCCTGCGCCCAATTCCGCGCCCAAGGTCGATAAGCTGGCGCTGGAGCGCAATGCCCGCCTGCTCGAAACTGTGCTCGATGATTTCAACGTCAAAGGCACAATCGACGCGGTCCGGACCGGGCCGGTCGTCACCATGTACGAGCTGGAGCCCGCCCCCGGCATCAAGGCCAGCCGGGTGATCGGACTGGCCGACGATATCGCCCGCAATATGAGCGCGATTTCGGCGCGCGTTTCGTCAATCCCCGGGCGGACCGTGATGGGCATCGAACTGCCCAATACCAACCGCCAGATGGTCAGTTTCAAGGAACTGGTCGCCTGCGAAGCCTTCGCCGCCAGCAAAGCCGCGCTGCCGATCATTCTGGGTAAGGATATCGCCGGAGAGCCAATCGTGGCCGATCTGGCGACCATGCCGCACTTGCTGGTCGCGGGGACCACCGGATCGGGCAAATCGGTCGGGCTCAACACCATCCTGCTCTCGCTACTTTACCGGCTGACGCCTGCGCAATGCCGCCTGATTCTGGTCGATCCCAAAGTGCTTGAGCTAAAAAGCTACGACGATATCCCACACCTGATCTCCCCCGTGGTGACCGAGCCGAGCAAAGCCGTCCGCGCGCTGAAATGGGCGGTTGAGGAGATGGAGCGGCGCTACCGGATGATGAGCGAGTTGTCGGTTCGCAACCTGACCGGCTTTAACGAAAAGGTCCGCACCGCCGCCGCCAAGGGCAAGCCCTTGGGCCGCCGGATTGCCATCGGGTTTGATCCCGATACCGGTGAGGAGCTCTACGAAGACCAGCAGCTTGATTATCAGCCGCTGCCGCAGATCGTGATCATTGTCGACGAACTCGCTGATCTGATGGTCACCGTCGGCAAGGAAATCGAAGTACTGATCCAGCGCCTGTCGCAGAAAAGCCGCGCCGCCGGGATCCACCTGATCATGGCCACGCAGCGCCCCTCGGTTGACGTTATCACTGGCGTGATCAAGGCCAACCTGCCGACCCGGATCAGCTTTGCCGTGACCAGCCGGATCGACAGCCGGACCATTCTGGGCGAGCAGGGCGCTGAGCAACTGCTGGGCAAAGGCGATATGCTGTATAAGCCCAATACCTTGCCAATAATGCGGGTCCACGGGCCGTTTGTCAGCGATGAAGAAGTCGAACGGATCGCTGATTTCTGGCGCGGTCAGGGCAGCCCCGAATATGTCGACAGCGTCACCGAAGAACCCGAAGACGGCGGCTTTGGCTTTGACGATCTGGATGCCACCGCCAGCGATAATCCGGATGAGCGCAAATACCGTCAGGCCTGTCAGATCGTGTTCGAAAGCCAGAAAGCCAGCGCCAGCTGGCTGCAGCGCCAACTCGGCGTCGGCTACAACACTGCCGCCAAATGGGTCGAGCGGATGGAAGCCGACGGCTTTGTCGGCCCCGCCAACCACGTCGGGCGGCGCGATATCTACCGGGACAAGGATGGCAGTCCGCTGTAGCCGAACGGGCTTTGGGGGTTTAGGGCACGCCCGATGATCCGCCTGTCCAACCTGACCCTGCCGCTTGACCACACGCCTGAAGCGCTGGAGGCGGCGGCTTGCGCCCGGCTGGGGATTGCGGCGGCGGACCTGGTCCGCTGCACGGTGGCGCGGCGCGGGAACGATGCGCGTAAGCGGGGCGCGATCCTGCTGGTTTATTCGGTTGATGTGGAAGTGGCGGACGAGGCCGCAGTGCTGGCGGCTCATGCCAATGATCCGCAAGTCCGGCCCACCCCCGACACCGCCTATCGCCCGCCGGTGCAGGCACCTGATGGCTGGAGCGGCCTGCGCCCGGTGGTGATCGGGGCCGGTCCATGCGGCTTGCTGGCGGCGCTGGTGCTGGCCGAAATGGGGCTCAAACCCATCATCATCGAACGCGGCAAGGCGGTGCGCGAACGGACCAAGGACACCTGGGGCCTATGGCGGCGCGGCGTGCTGGAACCGGAAAGCAACGCCCAATTTGGCGAGGGCGGCGCCGGGACATTCTCTGACGGAAAGCTCTATTCCCGGATCAAGGACCCGCGCCACCTGTCGCGCAAAGTGCTGACTGAATTCGTCAAGGCCGGGGCGCCTGCGGATATCCTGACCGAGGCCCACCCCCACGTCGGCACGTTCCGGCTGGTCACCATGGTGATGAGTATGCGCGAGACGATCGAGGCGCTGGGCGGCGAATACCGGTTCGGCACGCGAGTTGATGATTTCGTGATTGAACAGGGGCAATTGGCGGGACTGCAACTTTCAACCGGCGAACTGCTGCCCGCGCGCCACGTGGTGCTGGCGGTGGGGCATTCGGCGCGCGATACGTTTGAGGCCTTGTTCGAGGCCGGGGTGCAGATCGAGGCCAAGCCGTTCGCCATCGGCGTGCGGATTGAACACCCGCAGGGCTGGATTGACCGGGCCCGTTATGGCGCAGCTGCGGGCCATCCGGTGCTCGGCCCGGCCAGCTATGCGCTGGCGCACAAGGCCAGCAATGGCCGCTCGGTCTATTCGTTCTGTATGTGTCCGGGCGGACGGGTGGTCGCCGCGACATCTGAGGAAGGCCGGGTCGTCACCAACGGGATGAGCCAGCATTCGCGCGCGGAGTTCAACGCCAATTCCGGGCTGGTGGTCGATATCAGTCCGGAACGCGACTTTCCCGGTGGGCCGCTGGCAGGGGTGGAACTGCAGCGGCGACTGGAAAGTCTGGCCTATATTGCGGGTGGATCGAACTATCACGCGCCGGGGCAGAAGGTCGGCGATTTTCTTGAGCAGAAGGTTGGCGGCGAATTTGGCTCGATCGTGCCGAGCTACCAACCCGGCGTTAAGCTGACCGATCTAGCCGAGTGCCTGCCGCCGTTCGTGCTCGACGCAATCCGCGAGGCGCTGCCGGTGTTTGGGCGGCAGATGCCGGGCTATGACCATCCCGATGTGGTGATGACCGGGGTCGAAACGCGGACCTCCAGCCCGGTGCGGATCACCCGCGGGGCCGACTTCCAGTCGCTTGGTACCAAGGGGCTCTACCCGGCCGGCGAAGGCGCTGGTTATGCCGGGGGAATTTTGTCCGCTGCGGTTGACGGGATCAAGGTGGCTGAGGCGCTGGCGACGGATTTGGTTGGGGTATGAGCGGCTACGATGCCATCGTTCTCGGCGCGGGTGCTGCTGGCTTGTTTTGCGCTGCCGTGGCCGGGCAGCGCGGGCGGCGGGTGCTGCTGATCGATCACAATGATGAGCCGGGCCGCAAGATCCTGATTTCGGGCGGCGGGCGGTCCAATTTCACCAACCTTAATACCGCGCCCGACCGGTTCCTGAGCGCCAACCCGCATTTCGCCAAATCGGCGCTCAGCCGCTATAGCCCGCGCGATTTTGTGGCGCTGGTCGATAGCTATGACATCGCCTGGCACGAAAAAACCCTGGGGCAATTGTTCTGTGATGGTTCGGCCAAGCAGATCGTCGCGATGCTGGTCGAGGAATGCGCCAAAGGCGGCGTGACGCTGCGCTATGGCACTCCCGCTGGCGCAATCGCGCACCGCGACGGGCAGTTTCATCTGGCCGGAGCGAGCGCGCCCGCCTTGATAATCGCCACCGGCGGGCCTTCGATCCCCAAGCTGGGCGCAAGCAACACCGCTTATGAGCTGGCGCGGCAGTTCGGCCTCAAAGTGGTCCAGCCGCGCCCCGCGCTTGTGCCGTTGACGCTGGCCGGAGAAGATGCGCTGTTTACCGAGCTTTCGGGGGTTTCCGCCGAAGTCGTCGCGCAGGCCGGCAAGACGCGGTTCCGCGAGGCGGCGTTGTTCACCCATCGCGGCCTGTCCGGCCCGGCGATCCTGCAAGTCTCCTCCTACTGGCAGCGCGGCGAAGACGTGCGGATCGACTTTCTGCCCGATGCCGCGCCCGGCTGGCTGCTAGAGGCCAAGCGCACCCAGCCGCGCGCGGGCCTGCGCCGGGTGCTGCCGCTGCCCGAACGGCTGGCGGTGACGCTGAGCGAGCGGTTGGGGCTGGTGGGCGACCTTGGCAATCAGTCCGACAAAGCCCTGCGCGGCGCCGAAGACCAGCTGCGCAGCTGGGCGTTTATGCCCAACGGCAGCGAAGGATTTGCCAAGGCCGAAGTGACCGCTGGCGGAATCAGCACCGCCGAACTTTCCAGCCAGACGATGGAGGCCCGCAAAGTGCCGGGGCTGTTCGCGATTGGCGAGGCGGTCGACGTGACCGGGTGGCTGGGCGGCTATAACTTCCAATGGGCCTGGGCGAGTGCCTATGCCGCCGCGCAGGCGCTCTGAACTGGCCCTGGATCAAAGCGGAAATCGCACAGCCTGCACAAGCCCGGCACAAACCGGTTCAACCCCAGTCAAAGGGGGCCAAAAGAGCGCATGACCCGCGCTCGAAGCGAGCAAGAAGCGGCTGATATTTTCAGTATTATGTATTAATACCAATATCATAATGCAACCCGCGCGGCATTCAGTTGCGCCCGATGCGGTTGTTCAGTCCGATTGATCCGTGCCATGTTTAGGCGGTGTAGGAAAGCAGCGGAGGCCCTAACAAATCGCCAGCACTTCGCGGTCTGGGCCGAGCCGCACCACCAGATCGGCGCGGTCCGGCATTTCCGCCAACATCCAGCGCGTCAGGCGTTCGTAATGCTGGATGAAGCGGGCCACTTCGGCGGCGCTCATCACCGCAGCACCGCCGCCCGCACGCAACCCCGCCTCTTGCTGCTCGCGCCATTTGGCCACCACCGCCCAGTCCGGCGCGGCCAGCAGCACAAGGCAGTCGATTCGCGCGAACAGCAGCTGGTAATCCCCGGCCAGCGCCGAGTTGGCATAGCCGCGCCAGACTGCCTGCGGATCTTCCTCCCCCTCCAGCGGATTGACCGGCACGGTCACATCGTATTGTGGCCGTGCGCCAAGGCACCAGCCTTCGAACAACAGCACCTCGCACTGCTGCGGCGCGTGGGGCCACTCACTGACCGGCAAGCGGTCATCCGCCGCCTTGGCAAAGCGCGGCAGCGGAGCGCCCTCCCCCCGTTCCAAGGCGGCGATGGTGGCGAGGCCGAGCGCAATGTCATGCGTCCCCGGCACGCCGCGCGTGGCCAGTAGTGGGTGGACTTCGCGGGCCAGCCGCTGGCGCGCAACACGCGACAAATACAGGTCATCGAGCGAGAGTGCGGCGACCCGCCGCCCTGCCGCTTTCAGTTGCTTGGCCAGCGCTGCGACCAGCGTGGTTTTGCCGCTGCCCTGAGCGCCCGAGATCCCGACGACCAGTGGCTTGCAATGGGGCGCAGCAAGCGCGGTTTCAATCCGGGTGAGGATAGCGTTTGTCAGACTCGGGTCGATCATGCCGGAAAGCCTAGCAGATTTTCACGCAAAGGCGCGAAGGCGCAAAGCGGACTATTGGCGCCGAGGTATCTCGAACTTTTCCAAAGCCACATTTTACGGGACCAGACGAGATCGAAGTGGCTTCGCCATTTGTGCAACATCGTCGCGCCTTTGCGTCTTTGCGTGAACCATTCCCAACCTGCTTGCTGCACAGCATCTGCACCGCAAACCAAAGCAAAGTCCACCCGCCCGCAATAATCCGCTCCACACCAGCCCACCATAGGACCATTGCAGACCAACAGGGGGGCAAGACGTGCAAGGATTGGGCAAGCGCTGGTACGGGGGCTTTGCGCTCAAAGTGGCGGGAGCGCTGGCGGTGATCGCGCTGGCCGATTGGCAGTTTTATCAGCGGCAGCACTATGCCGCCGCGATTGGACTGGTCGGGCTGGGGATCGTCGCCGCACTGGCGCTGGTCCGCCCGGCGGTGCGGCGGGACAAACGCGCATTGTTCGCGCTGGCCTGTGCCGCGCTCGCCGCCTGCGGGATGGTCTGGAATACCCATCCGCTGCCGTTTGCGCTGTTCTGGGTCAGCATTGGCCTCGCCACGCTGCTGCCCGGCACCGCCGCGTTCGACGATGGCTGGCGTTGGTTTCAGCGGTTGCTGGTCCACGGCCTCAAATCGCTGTTCGGGCCGCTGATCGATCTGGCCAAGCTGTCGCGGGTCAAGCGCCGCCGCCCGCCGCGCGGGCTGGGGCTGCGTTACTGGCTTAAAACCCTGTTCCTGCCGCTGGCCGGATCGACGGTGATCCTGACGCTGTTTGCGCAAGCCAATCCGCTGATCGAACAGTTCTTTGCCGCGCTGGATCTGCCCAGCCCGGACGATCAGCTGATTGTCCGCCTGATCTTGTGGAGTTTCATCGGCCTGATCACCTGGGGTGTGCTGCGCCCCCGCCCGCCGCGTTTTCTGCTGAGCACTTTTGACGGCCGCGGCGAGTTGGCGATCCCCGGGGTCAACCTCGCCTCGGTCACGATCTCGTTGGTGCTGTTCAACGCGCTGTTCGCGATGCAGAACCTGATGGACAGCGCGTTTCTGTGGGGCGGGGTCAAGCTGCCGGGCGCTATGACCCTGGCCGACTATGCCCATCGCGGCGCCTATCCGCTGCTGGTCACCGCGCTGCTGGCCGCCGCCTTCGTGCTGATCGCGCTGCGTCCGGGATCTGCGACTGCGCAGAACCGGCTGATCCGCAATCTGGTGATGGTTTGGATCGGCCAGAACCTGTTTCTGGTCGGCAGCGCGGCGCTGCGCACGTGGGACTATGTCGAAAGTTATGACCTGACCCCGCTGCGGATTTCGGCGCTGCTATGGATGGGGCTGGTCGCAATTGGCCTCGTGCTGGTGCTGGTCCGGATGCTGCACAACAAAAGCGCAGGCTGGCTGATCAACGCCAATCTCGCCACCAGCGGCGTGCTGCTGTTCACGCTGTGCTTTGTTGATCTGGGCGAAGTCGCGGCGCGCTGGAACGTCCAGCACGCGCGTGAGATCGACGGAACCGGGGCCAAGCTCGACCTGTGCTACCTCGACCAGCTGGGCGATTCCGCGCTGCTCCCGCTGACCGAACTGGAACGCGCGCAAGGCACCAATGAACTGGGCAAAAAAGCCGCAACGCTGCGCTGGTACCGTCAGAGCCAAATGGAATATGATCGCGCGGGTGGCGGCTGGACCGTGCTGGGCAATCGCCGCCTGGCGCAGGTTGAGGCGATGTTTGGCTCAACCCGGACCCAACCCGTTCCCGG
>JANMHL010000454.1:0-3702 GCA_031375125.1 Novosphingobium sp.
ATCGTTCTCCTCGCCGAGCCGGCCCGACACCGGCACCCGGACATTGTCGAAGAACACCTGGTTCAGCTCATGTTCGCCCGCCAGGCTGATGATCGGATCGATCTTGAGCCCCGGCGTCGCCATGTCGATCAGCACGAACGAAATCCCGGCCTGCGGCTTGCCCTCGGTACTGGTGCGGACCAGCGCGAACATCCAGTTGGCGTGGTGCGCATGGGTGGTCCAGATCTTCGATCCGTTGAGCACATAGTGATCGCCGTCTCGCTCCGCCTTCAATTTGAGCGAAGCGAGGTCCGAGCCCGATCCCGGCTCGGAAAAGCCCTGGCACCAGTAATGCTCCCCCGAAAGGATTCGCGGCAGGAAGAACTCTTTCTGCTCCACCGTGCCATAATGCATCAGCACCGGGGCGACCATCTTGAGCCCCTGCGGCAACAGGTTGGGCGTTCCGGCGCGCGCACATTCGGCCGCAAACACATACTTTTGCAGCGGCGACCACCCGGTGCCGCCATATTCCACCGGCCAGTCAATCGCCCCCCAGCCCCGCGCGGTGAGGATCTGCTGCCAGGGAATCGAATGCTGCGGCTCGGAAAACACCGAAGTCGCCCGCCGCCCGGCCCGCGCCAGATCGGCCGGCAAGCTATCAGCCAGAAAGCTGCGCACTTCGGCGCGGAACGCGGTGAGATCGGTGGTGTCAGTCATCGGCGCAGAGTGCCTTGGCGCGGGGCGGATGGCAACAGGGTGGACACTATGGACAAGGTCCAAGGGAAAATTTCCCGCCGATGCGGGTGCAGGAGCGCTGCGGGCACGACAACACGTGCCCATTCGCGCGCTCTGGACTGCACAAGCTGAAAAAGGCCCCACTGATTTTGCACGATAATCCCGAGTTAGTTGATGAAGTGCATCTGCACGGCTTGCGGTGTGGCTTGCTTTAATGAACCGCACGCCCAGAGCCCGATCGCGGGCAAGCCGCCGGGGTGCGCCGGTGGTCTTGGAGATGGTGACAGGGTTGGGGGGTGTAGGAAAGTTTTGGGTGGGGTGTGGGACATTCCGGGCCGGCAGGCTTTGAGGTACGATTGCCAAATAGCGGACTCTCGGAGTCTCGAAATACGGCGGCAGTTATGCGCTCTTCTATTGCCGGTCAATGTACCCTAATGAATGCCTGAGACCTTTTAATGAGCGCTGCTGGACATGGCTTGACGGTGCAAGTTTGGGATCGACAAATCGTCGGCACGCGTTAAGCCTCATTCCTGCGGTGTTTCTCCGTGAGGCGGGTACGAGGACATGCCACAAGTCAAACCGGACATATTGCGCTGGGCGCGCGAGACTGCGGGCTACGATCTCGTCGAAGCCGCGCGCCGAATACAGTTGAACGCAACGAAATCGAGCAGTGGTGCCGATCGCTTGGCCGCACTGGAAGCCGGCGATGGTGAACCGAGCCTAACGCTGCTAAACCGCATGGCTAAGCAATACCATCGCCCGCTCCTGACATTTTATTTACCTCAGGTACCGCGCAAGGCTGACGTCGGCCAAGATTTCCGAACGTTGCCCGAGCAGGGCGATCCAGCGAATGCTTTGTTGGATGCTTTGTTACGCGATATCAAGGCTCGCCAAGCGCTGGTTCGAGAATTGCTTGAGGATGATGACGATACCGAAGAGGTTGGTTTCGTCGCATCGCGGCGGCCAGCAAACAATGTCACCCTCATTGCTAACGCCATCGTGGAAGGTATTGCATTCAATCGCGCGCATTATCGCGCCGCGCAAACCAGAGATGCCGCCTTTGCTTACCTTCGCGCGTGCGCCGAACGGGCCGGGGTTTATGTGTTGCTCGCTGGAAGCCTCGGTAGTTGGCAGACCGCCATTGAGGTAAGAATCTTCCGTGGCTTCGCGATTGCGGACCGGATTGCGCCTTTTGTCGTGATCAACGATCAAGACGCAAAGTCTGCGTGGTCCTTCACGCTCCTCCATGAATTAGCCCACTTGTGTGTCGGTGCGACTGGTGTGAGCGGTGGAACGATGGCGGCGGCAGGCATCGAGAAACTTTGCAACGAAGTCGCAGCCTCGATACTCGTCAGTGATGACGAAATCGCTGATCTGCCTATTGGCAGCATTGGACCGGCGATCGATGAGGCCTCGAACCGATGGCGCGTGAGCCGGTCGATGGTTGCCTACCGGCTTCGACTTGCAGGCCGAATTCCCGAGGCACTTTGGCGCGAATTGACAGACAGTTTCCGACAGGATTGGCTTGCTTTGCGCGCTAACGAGCGTGCCGCTAATCGTGAACGGGAGGGTGGACCAAATTACTACACGATCCGTCGTCATCGTGTTGGCGCTGCTCTTCTCAATTTGGTGAAGCGTGGCATGCGCGAGGGGTCCGTGACTCCAATGCGCGCGGCAAAGATGCTGGGAGTAAAGCCGATGGCGGTCTATTCGCTAATCGGCGACAGTGTGCAGCCGGTTAGGGCAGCCTGACTATGATCTATCTGATCGACGCCAGCACGCTGATCACAGCTCACAACACCTACTACGCTCTTCATCGCGTGCCGGAGTTTTGGGAATGGCTACGGCACCATGGCGCGCAGGGCACGATCAAGATTCCGACCGCGATCTATGCGGAGGTGGAGGACGGCAGTGATGCACTTGCGGACTGGATGGCGGAGGCGGAATCAAAGGAAGCATTGCTGTTCAATGAGGCTCCAGCACTCGCTCACGTCCAGGCGGTGACAGCACTTTATGGGAACAACCCTTCGGAAGAAGATATTGAGACGATCGGTAAGGATCCATTTCTTATCGCGGCAGCTCTCGTCGATCCCAATGGCCGGCTCGTAGTGACCGCAGAGGTTTCGAAGCCTGGGAGGCAAGGCGCTAACCGTCACATCCCAGATATCTGCGACGACATCGGAGTCCAATGGTGCAGCCCAGTTGAGTTTTTGAACGCTTTGAATTTCTCGACGGGATGGGCCGGCTAAAAAGAAGTGGCGGGCGGTGAGATACCGTCGGCAACTTTCGAGGGACGCGATTGGCTGCTGGAAAGGCAGCTATGGTTAGCGGAACAAGCCTTTCAAAACCCAATACGGCCAGTCCCTTACCCCAACCTAGCCAACATCCCCTCCGCCATCCTGACCCCAAACTCCGCCCCCTGCAGCGGGTACAAATACGGCTCGATCAGTTCCGCTTCGATCACCGCCAGTTCGCCGCCGTCCAGCCGGACCATGTCGATCCGGGCGTAGAGCGGGGGTGCCTCGAACGGGAGCATGGCCATGACCGCTTCGGCGGCCTGGCGGTCGGCCGGGGCGGGGTCCACCGCGACTTCGATCCCGCCGTAGAGCGACTGGATGCGGTAATCGCCCAGGGCCGCCCGCTTGATCAGGCCGTGGCTGAACTGGCCGCTGACGAAGATGAAGCTGTGTTCGCCCTCGCGCTGGATCGCGGGCAGGAACGGCTGGATCATCGCCGGCTGGTCAATCCGCCAGTCCGCCGGGGGCGGCGCAGCGCGGGTGAAGCTGTCTTGCCCGATCGCGCCGGCGCCAACGCGGCGCTTGACCACCACGCGGTCGCAATCGAAGTGATCGAAGGCGGCCACGACATCGTCCGGCCCAGCGCTTTGGGGCCAGAGCGTGGGTATCGAGACTGCGCCGCACTGTTCCAGATCACGCAAGTAGAGCTTGTCCGAATTCCAGCGAATCACCGGAGCCGGATTGGCGACGA
>JANMHL010000100.1:0-1586 GCA_031375125.1 Novosphingobium sp.
CGATCAATATATGGCATCGCAGCGCTCGGCCGCGATCGTCATTCTGCAGGACGGCAAGCTGCGGTTTGAACGCTATGGGCTGGGGTTTGATCGCAGCGGCCGCTGGACCAGCTTTTCGGTCGCCAAATCATTCACCTCCACACTTGTCGGCGCGGCGCTGCAGGATGGCGCGATCACCAGCCTGGAGGACAAGGTTTCGGCCTATATCCCCGATCTCAAAGGCTCGGCCTATGACGATGTCAGCATCCGGCAACTGCTGACCATGTCATCGGGCGTGCGCTGGACCGAGGATTACGAGGATCCCGCCTCAGATGTATCGCGGTTCAACACCGCCAAGCCTGATCCCGGGGTGGACGCCACCGTCAGCTATTTGCGCAAACTGCCGCGCGCCCATCCGCCCGGCACCGTGTGGCATTACAACACCGGGGAAACCAATCTGATCGGCGTGCTGGTTTCATCGGCCACCAAGCAGCCGCTGGCGCAGTATCTGCAGGCCAAGATCTGGCAACCGGCGGGCATGGAACAACCAGCCACCTGGCTGCTGGGCGCGAGCGGGCATGAGATCGCCGGCTGCTGCATCCAGGCCGCGACCCGCGATTATGCCCGGTTCGGACTGTTTGTGTTGGCAAATGGCAAGGCAGGCACCCAGCAGATCACCCCGCCCGATTGGCTGGGCCAAGCGACCGTCAAACAGCAGGAAACCGGCGAGCCGGGCAAAGGCTATGGCTTCCAATGGTGGACCTATGACGATGGCAGCGTCGCCGCGCAGGGCATCTTCGGCCAAGGCATCTTCATCGATCCCAAACGCAAACTGGTAATCGCCACCAACGCCAACTGGCCCCGCGCCGACGCTGGTCCGCAGCCAGCGGCCCGCGAGGCGTTTTACAAGCAGGTGCAGGCGCTGGTGGATGCGGGGGAGTGAGGGGGGTTAATTGGTATTGTGTCTCCGGAACTGTTGGTGTCCCCGGAACTCCATAATGTGAATTACTGGTGAGAAACGTTTTAGGCGCTGCGCATAGGTCAGCGCTGGCTACACTTCAGGTCGATTGCGCGTCGCGCGAGCGGGGAAGGTGATCCGCCTTCGTTCGCAACTTCCGCGTCGATGCAGCGCTGCCTTGGAGTCCGGTTGTCCCTGGGCCGGACTGGCAAGACATAGACGTTGCCGTACCCCGGAACATTGACGATGCGTGGTTGCTCGCGCTCGTCGGTCGTCTCCTTTGGCTGGACAATAATCGGACCGTACCCCGGCACATCGACAATGCGCGGTTCAGGGTCGGGGGGGCGCGCAACGATCGGCGAGGCCACGCCGATAGAGAACAAAGCTGCCGCCAATGCGATGGCCAATGATGCGGGTCGCGCCATAGGCAAGGATATAGACGCGAAGATGTTTCGCATCAAGGCCGCTATGCAAACCCCTCTAAGTGCGCAAGCGTAAGCGATAACGGCGAAGGGGGGGGCCGGATGATCCGGCCCCCGTTAGTGTGTTTGGGTTACGTGACGTTCAGCGCAGCAACCGTGCTTAGATTGGCGTTGTAGTTGCAGCCGGCGAAGTTGACCGAATTAAGAAAGAACGAGGTCACTCTGTT
>JANMHL010000097.1:0-4811 GCA_031375125.1 Novosphingobium sp.
CGGAAACGGAAGGAACGCCCTAACCCAGCTCCACCTGATCGACTGCATAACCCTTGGCCCGCAGGTTTGCGACCAGCGCGTCGAGCTGTTCTTTGTCGCGGGCTTCGCATTCGATATCCGCCGTCAGGCCTTTGGCGGGCAAATGGGTGAAAAACCGCTGGTGGTAGATTTCGATGATGTTGACCGAATGCTTGTCAAATTCGCGCATCACCTTGAACAGCGCGCCGGGGCGATCCTGCAGCGTCAGGCGCAGGCGGGCCAGCCGCCCCGACCGCGCCAGATCGCGCAGCAGTACGTTGGCGAGCAGCCGGGTGTCGATATTGCCGCCGCAGATCGGAATGCCAACCTTCTTGCCTTTGAACAATTCGGGATAGGCCATCACCGCCGCCAGCCCCGCCGCGCCCGCGCCTTCGGCCACGGTCTTTTCGATCTGGAGCAGCAGCGCGACTGCTGTTTCCAGCTGGGCTTCACTGACCAGCACGAAATCATCGAGCAGTCCGGCCAGCACCTTGGAGGTAAACTCGCCCGGTTCCTTTACCGCGATGCCTTCGGCCAATGTGTCGCCGCCGCAGGGCAGATTGGTGCCTTTCAGCCGGTTGTACATCGACGGATACAGCTCTGCCTCAACCCCGATCAGGCCGATGCCTGGCTTGATCGCGCGGGCCGCTGTGCCCATGCCCGAGGCCAGTCCGCCGCCGCCAACCGGGATCACCAGCATATCAAGCTCGGGCACTTGTTCCAGCATTTCGAGCGCGACTGTGCCTTGGCCGGCCGCGACGTGCGGATCATCGAACGGGTGCACGAACGTCAGCTCCAGCTCGCCTTCCAGCTCGCGCGCATGGGCATAAGCTTCGTCAAAACTCTCGCCGAACAGCACCACTTTGCCGCCGACCGCCTCGGTCTGCATGATTTTCACCGAAGGGGTGTTTTTGGGCATGACGATCGTCACCGGCACGCCCAGCCGGGTGCCGTGATACGAAAGCCCTTGCGCGTGATTGCCAGCCGAAGCTGCGATCACTCCGCGGTTGAGCCGGTCCCCGCCCAGCAGCAGCATCGCGTTCAATGCGCCGCGTTCTTTGTAGGCCGCGGTGAATTGCAGGTTTTCGAACTTGAGCCAGATGTCCGCGCCGGTAATCTGCGAGAGCGTGCGGCTGTAATCCATCGCGGTGCGGACTACGTGTCCTTCGATCCGCGCAGCGGCGGCGCGGATATCGGCAAGGGTCAGCAGACTGGCGGGGTTGTGGGCTGGCTGGGTCATCGCTGGCGGCACTAATCGAAAGCAGCGCCCTTGCAAACCGCCAAGTTCCGGCTTCATTGCCGCTTAACCATGCGGCTTACGCAATTTGACATAGCTGGCCGTTAAGTGGAGTCGATCAGCCGGATGACTGCCCGGCTGCAAGTGACTGGGGGATTGCCGACCATGCGCGTGCCAAGCCCGCGATTGACCGCCGCTGGGGTGCTGCTGTTGGCGGCCCAGCCGGCCTTGGCCGCAACCAGCGTCAGCACTGGCGCGCAGGCGCAGGTGCTGGACACGATTCAGGTTGCGGTGCTGCTCGATATGGATTTCGGGAAGATTGTGGTGAACGGCTTGGGCGGCGTAGTGGTGATTGATCCCAATGCAGGCAGCCGGACTTGCGATACAACTCTGATTTGCGTGGGCAGCTTTGGCACGTCCGAACTGCAACTGACTGGATCGGACGCCAGCGTTCAGGTCAATTTTGATCCCACTTTTCAACTGACCGGGCCTGGCGCGCCGATTCTGGCCGAGCCAAATTTTCCCGGCGGCCCCGGTGCAGTGGTGACGATTTCGGGTGGGACCAAGGTGGTCAAGTTCGGTGCCAAGCTGACAATCAATCCCGGCCAGACCCCCGGCATTTATACCGGGCAGTTTTCCGTCAACC
Source organism: Novosphingobium sp. (assembly GCA_031375125.1). Taxonomy (GTDB): domain Bacteria; phylum Pseudomonadota; class Alphaproteobacteria; order Sphingomonadales; family Sphingomonadaceae; genus Novosphingobium. Next base: position 1,902 of record JANMHL010000097.1, read on the forward strand.
TGGAATACAACTGATCTTGCTGCGCCCCGGCCGGTAACCTACACACCGGCTGATGAGCGAAGCCAAAAACGTATCTTTCCTGGGTCTGGGCGTAATGGGCGGCGCAATTGCGCGGCACATCGGCGCGGCCGGACACCAACTGACCATTTACAACCGCAGCCCCGAACGTGCCGCACGCTGGCAAGCGGCGAACCCCGGCCTTGCGGTGCGGGTTGCGACCAGCCCGGCTGAGGCCGCCGAAGGTGCGGATGTGGTGCTGACCTGCGTTGGCAATGACGATGACCTGGCTGATGTCGTGCTCGGCCCGACTGGCGTATTTTCGGCCATCCGCCATGGCGCGACCTTTATCGATCACACCACCGTATCGGCCCGGATCGCCCGCCAGATCGCGGTTGAGGCGCGCGATCTTGAAGTGCACTGCGTCGATGCACCGGTTACCGGCGGGCAAGCCGGAGCGGAAAGCGGCAAACTGACCGTCATGTGCGGCGGCCGCGCCGAAGCGATTGCCGCGGCCAGCCCGGTGATGGAAGCCTATACCAAGCGGATCGTCCATGTCGGCAAGGCCGGGGCCGGACAGACCACCAAGATGGTCAACCAGATCGCCTTTTCGGGCATTCTGGCCAGCCTGTCCGAAGCCTTGCGGTTTGCCGAGGCGGCGCACCTCGATCTCGACAAGGTTTACGACGCGATTTCTGGCGGGGCGTCGCAAAGTTGGCAGATGGACAACCGTTGGCACACCATGGCCAAGGACGAATTTGATTTCGGCTTTGCGGTCGATTGGATGCGCAAGGATCTGGGGCTGACATTGGACGAAGGCCGCTCGCTCAGCGTGTCGCTGCCGGTAACGGCCTTGATCGATCAGTTTTATGCCGAGGTTCAGGCACTGGGCGGCGGGCGGCAGGATACCTCTGCGCTCGTCCGCCGGTTGCCGCGAAGGGGGAAAGTGTGATGCGTTTGTTGCTGACTGGGGTTGCGGCCCTCACCCTGACCCTATCTGCCCCGGTCCTCGCCGATACGCTGGTCGACAATGTTGACGGCGTGACGATCGACGCGACTGGCGGGATCGACCGGTTTACCGGACTGGTGCTTGGCGATGATGGCCGGATCAAGCAGGTGTTGCGGCGCGGCGACAAGCGCCCTGACAAGACCGACTACAAGGTTGATGGCAAGGGCCGGGTGATGCTGCCCGGCATGATCGACAGCCACGGCCACGTGATGAGCCTGGGCTTTTCGGCGCTGACGCTCGACCTGACCGCGGCGCGGTCGTTGCCCGAAGCGCTGGCGATGGTCGGCGCCTATGCCAAGGCCCACCCGGAGCGGCCATGGATCATCGGGCGGGGCTGGAATCAGGAACTGTGGCCGGAAAAGCGCTTTCCGACCGCTGCCGAGCTCGATGCCGTGGTGCCGGACCGGCCGGTCTGGCTGGGCCGGGTCGATGGCCATGCCGGCTGGGCCAATTCCAAGGCACTGACGCTATCGGGCGTGACCGCCACAACCAAAGATCCGGTTGGCGGCAAGATCGAACGGATTACCCCCGGCGGCAAGCCTGCTGGTGTGCTGGTCGATAACGCGACGGACCTGGTTGACCGCAAAGTCCCGCCGCCCCGGCCCGAAGACCGCGATCTGGCGCTGGCCAAGGCGCAGGACATCCTGCTGTCCCGCGGAGTCACTGCGATTGCCGATATGGGTACCACGATTGAAGACTGGCAGACCTATCGCCGGGCGGGTGATACCGGGCGGCTCAACATTCGCATCATGTCCTATGCCAGTGGCACCGATCAAATGGCGCTGATCGGCGGGCCGGGGCCAACGCCATGGCTCTACGATGACAAGCTGCGGCTGAACGGCGTGAAACTATATGTCGATGGCGCGCTCGGTTCGCGCGGAGCCAGCCTGAAGGCTCCTTACGCGGATGCGCCGGGCACCAAGGGTCTGCGGATCACCAGCGATACCCAGCTCAAAAACCTGATGAGCCGCGCCGCGCTTGATCACTTCCAGATCGCCGTACATGCGATCGGCGATGAGGCCAACGCAGTGGTGCTCAGCGCGATTGAAGACCTCAGCCTGACCTATACCGGTGACCGGCGCTGGCGGATTGAACACGCGCAAGTGATCGATCCAGCCGACATTGCCCGGTTCGGCAAGCACGGGATCATCGCGTCGATGCAGCCGGTCCACCAGACCAGCGACCGGCAAATGGCCGAAAAACGGCTGGGCCCAACGCGGTTGGCCGGGGCCTATGCCTGGAAATCGGTGCAGGCCAGCGGTGCGAAACTGGCGTTCGGATCAGACGTTCCGGTTGAAGTTTCCGATCCTTGGGCTGGCTGGTCCGCCGCGATCAGCCGGACCGGACCGGATGGCCAGCCGGTCGGCGGATGGCAACCGCAAGAACGGGTCAGCCGCGAACAGGCCTTTGCCGCCTACACGTCCAACGGCGCCTATGCCGGGTTTGCCGAGGGACGGTTTGGTCGGCTGGTAGTGGGCGAACGCGCCGACTTCCTGTTCGTCGATCGCGATCCGTTTCTGGCCACTCCCGCAGAACTGGCCGCGACCAAAGTGATCGAAGTATGGGTCGGCGGGCGTAAGGTGTGGGAGGCGAAGTAGGCAAAAATCCACCCGCTCCGCTTTTGCTGAGCTTGTCGAAGCACTGCTCTTTACTTCGTGCCGCACCGCAATGCCGCAAGAAGGACAGTGCTTCGACAAGCTCAGCATAGACGGATTTGGGTTATGGCTGCTCAGTATCAGGTGTTTGTTCGGTTGACGCCTCGTCGGCGCCAGCCTCAACCTCAGCCCCCTTGCGGTCAATGAACCACATCACGACCAGAGCGCCCTCAAACAGTAGCATCAGCGGTACCAGCAGCATCAGTTGCGACACCACATCGGGCGGTGTGACCACGGCGGCAAAGACCG
>JANMHL010000113.1:0-1811 GCA_031375125.1 Novosphingobium sp.
ATCATCGCCGGTCCTCCAGAAGCTGCCATCGCCACGCGCGGTCCGTCACCCCCGCGGCGGCTGTCGCGCTCGTCCACCAGCCGCGCAGCGAGCGCGGCGATGTCGACCGGCTCGAATCGGGTCCGGCTGAGTTCGGCGTCGATCCGGCTGGCTTCGGCGATTTCGGTGACCAGTCGGTCGATCCGGCGAACATCGTGCGCGGCAATCGCGGTCAGCTCGGCGCGGAGTTGCTCATCCTTGACCTTTTCGAGGCTTTCGAGCGCGCTGCGCAAAGACGCCAGCGGGTTCTTGATTTCATGTGCGACATCGGCGGCAAAGCTTTCGACCGCGTCGATCCGGCGGCGCAAGGCTCCGCTCATGTCGGACAGCGCGCGGGCGAGCAGCCCGATTTCATCGCCGCGTTCGGGCAGGCGCGGGACTTCGACAGCACGGTCGCGGCCGAGCCGCACGCGGACGGCGGCGCGGACCAGTGCACGCAGCGGTTGGACGATGGTGCGGGCAAGGAACAGCGAAAGCTGGATCGAAATCAGCAGCGTGACCGCCAACACAATCGCCAGCGTGCTGCGGGCATCGCGGACCGATTGGGTGATGTCGCGGGCGTTGCGGGTGACCAGCAGCTGCTCGCCGCCAGAGCCGAGCGGCACCGCAGCGTTGATCATCGGGGTTTCATCCGGCGCGGCGCGGGCGGCGATCACGCTTTGGCCAGTCCGCGCGGCGGCGGCCAGTTCGGGCCAAGCGGCAGCAGTATCGGGCGCAGGGTCGCGGTAAGGCTCGCTGGTTTGCGAGCCAAGGATCAACCGCATCCCGCTGTCGATCACGCGTCCGCCGCGTTCGTACCAGCTCTCGCTGGCGGGATCGACCAGCGCGAACGCGGGCGGACCCAGCGCGAAACTGTCCATCACCAAGGCGCCGCGCGGATCGTAAAGCCGCAGCCGCAGTTTCTGGCGCGTACCGATTGCACGGACCACTGTCGCGCGTTCCGCCGGTGCGGCCCCGGCCAACCCCGCAGCGGCGATTTCCGCTTCGGCCCGAGCCAGTCTGAAGCGTTCCTCGAACAGCTGCTTACGGTACGAATCGAGGTAAAACAGGCTACCCGCCATCAGCCCCAGCGCGATGATGTTGACCGCCAGAATTCGCACGGTCAGCGACGTGCGGCGGCGCCACGAGCTGCGGGGGCGGCGCTCAGCCATCGGTGAACGAATAGCCCGCGCCGTACAGCGTCTCGATCCCGGCAAATTCGCGGTCGGCGCTGCGGAACTTGCGGCGCAGGCGTTTAATGTGGCTGTCGATCGTCCGATCATCAACGAACACGTCGTCGCTATAGGCCGCGTCCATCAGCTGGTTGCGGCTTTTGATAACGCCGGGGCGGGTCGCCAGCGCCTCCAGGATCATGAATTCGGTCACGGTCAGCGACACTGGCTGCCCGGCCCAAACCACTCGGTGGCGGGTCGGGTCCATTTCAAGGCGGCCCCGCACGATCAGATCGGCGGCGGGCGGGGCTTCATCGCGGGCTTCGGCCTCATCGCGGACCAGTTCGGCCCGGCGCAGGATCGCGCGTATCCGGGCTACCAGCAACCGCTGGCTGAACGGCTTGGCGATGTAATCATCCGCGCCCATGGCGAGGCCCAGCGCTTCGTCGGTTTCCTCATCCTTGCTGGTCAGCAGGATCACCGGCAGCGCGCTTTTCTCACGCAGTCGCTTGAGCAGTTCAAGCCCGTCCATCCGCGGCATCTTGATATCGCACACTGCCAGATCGGGCGGATTTTCCAGCAGCGCTTTCAGCGCGGCGGCGCCATCGGAATAGACCCGGG
>JANMHL010000148.1:0-2200 GCA_031375125.1 Novosphingobium sp.
ACGAGAAATTGGGCCGCGTTACTTTCACCGCGACCAAAGACGATGTGCTGGCGACCAATATCTATGCGCTGAACCTCGCCAATCCCGCCAGGATTGAGCGGCTGGGCGAGCCGGGCTGGGTCCACAGCGCCAGTATGGACAAGGCCGGAGCGACCCTGCTGGTCACCCGCTCCAGCCCGATGCAGCCGCCGCAAGTCTATGTTGCGGACGGCACGGGCAAGCGGCTCGCCTGGGTTGAGGAGAACAAGCTCGACAAGGCGCATCCCTACACGCCTTATCTCGCCTCCCACCGCGCCCCGACCTTTGGCACGGTTCTGGCTGCCGACGGCACCGAGCTGCACTGGCGGATGACCACCCCGGTGATGGAGCCGGGCAAGCGCTACCCGGTGTTCTTCCAGCACTATGGCGGACCAACCGCGCAGACCGTTACCCGCGGCTGGGGCGGCGGGCTGGAGCAAGCGATCGTGGCGCGGGGCTACATCTTTTTCCAGATCGACAACCGCGGCAGCGAAAACCGCGGCGTGAAATTCGCCACTGCGCTGGGCCGGGCAATGGGCAGTGTTGAGGTCGAGGATCAAAAGGCCGGGGCGCTGTTCCTGAAGGGGTTGCCTTACGTCGATGGCAGCCGGATCGCGACCTATGGCTGGTCCTATGGCGGCTATATGACGGTCAAGATGCTGCAGGCCGATCCCGGGCTTTACGCCGCCGGTATCGCGGGCGCACCGGTGACCAAGTGGGAGCTTTACGATACGCATTACACCGAACGCTATCTGGGCGATCCGAACAAGGAACCCGCCGTCTATGCCAAGTCCAATGCGCTGGATGATGGCGGCAAGATTGCCGATCCGCTGCTGCTGATCCACGGCATGGCGGACGATAACGTGGTATTTGAAAACACCTCCATGCTCGCCGCGCGGTTACAGGCGCAGGCGGTGCCGTTCGAAATGATGCTCTACCCCGGCTACACCCACCGGGTCGGCGGGCCGAAGGTGGGCGTGCATCTGTGGCAGACTATCTTTGCCTTCCTGGAGCGCCACGGGGTGACGCCGCCCCGGTGAGCGGCTAGGGCGGGCGAAACCAAGGAGTATGGCAATGGGTTATCGGGTAGTCGTCGTCGGCGCGACCGGGAATGTCGGGCGCGAAATGCTCAACGTGCTGGCCGAGCGCGAGTTTCCGATTGATGAAATCGCCGCCGTCGCCTCGTCCCGTTCGCAGGGCAGCGAGGTTGAATTTGGCGAGACTGAGCGGATGCTCAAGATCAAGAATATCGAAAACTTCGATTTCACCGGCTGGGATATCGCGCTGTTCGCCGCCGGGTCCGATGTGGCCAAGGCCCACGCCCCCCGTGCCGGCGCCGCTGGCTGTGTGGTGATCGACAATTCATCGTACTTCCGGATGGACCCGGACGTGCCGCTGATCGTACCCGAAGTGAACCCCGATGCGATCGCCGGATATACCGCCCGCAACATCATCGCCAACCCCAACTGCTCAACCGCGCAGATGGTCGTGGTACTCAAACCCTTGCACGATGCCGCAAAGATCAAGCGTGTGGTGGTGGCGACCTACCAATCAGTGTCTGGCGCGGGCAAGGACGGGATGGACGAACTGTTCGAGCAGAGCCGCAACATCTTCGTCGGTGACAGCAGCGCGCCGGTGAAATTCACCAAGCAGATCGCGTTCAACGTGATCCCGCATATCGACGATTTCCTGGACGATGGCTCGACCAAGGAAGAGTGGAAGATGGTGGTCGAAACCAAAAAGATCCTCGATCCCTCGATCAAGGTCAGCGCGACCTGCGTCCGCGTGCCGGTGTTCGTCGGCCATTCGGAAGCGATCAACATCGAGTTCGAGGACGAGATCAGCGCCAAGCAGGCCCAGGCGATCCTGCGCGAATCGCCCGGCATCATGCTGGTCGATAAGCGCGAAGACGGCGGCTACGTCACTCCGGTCGAATGCGTCGGCGAATATGCCACCTTCGTCAGCCGCGTACGCGAGGATCCGACGGTCGACAATGGTCTCTCCATCTGGGTGGTCAGCGACAATTTGCGCAAGGGCGCGGCGTTGAACGCGGTGCAGATCGCCGAGCTGCTCGGTCGCCGCCACTTGCAGAAGGCGGCCTAAGCGCTAGCCTGCCGCCCGCAGCAATCAGGGAGAGTGCCATGCGTTCGTCATTAATGATCGCCGCCGTGGGACTTGCGCT
>JANMHL010000155.1:0-1993 GCA_031375125.1 Novosphingobium sp.
CCGTGGCGCGAATGGGATCTGACCAGCCGCACCGCGCTGATCGCCTGGGCCGAACAGCACCAGATCCCGGTGCCGACCGACAAGCGCGGCGAAAGCCCGTTCAGCACTGATGCCAATCTGCTGCACACCTCCTCAGAAGGCAAAGTGCTGGAAGATCCATGGGATGAAACCCCGGACTATGTCTATTCGCGCACCGTCAACCCGGAAGACGCGCCCGACGCGCCCGAATACATCACGGTCGATTTTGAACGCGGCGATGGCGTGGCGCTGAACGGCGTGGCGATGTCTCCAGCCACGCTGCTGACCGCGCTTAATGAACTGGGCCGCAAGCATGGGATCGGACGGCTCGATCTGGTTGAGAACCGCTTTGTGGGCATGAAATCGCGCGGGATGTACGAGACTCCTGGTGGCGAAATCTATGCCCGGGCGCACCGGGGCATCGAAAGCATCACACTCGATCGCGGCGCAGCGCATCTGAAGGACGAGCTGATGCCGAAATATGCCGAGCTGATCTACAACGGCTTCTGGTTCGCGCCCGAGCGGGAAATGCTGCAGGCGGCAATCGACCTTAGCCAAGTGAAGGTCAGCGGCACCGTGCGGCTCAAGCTGTACAAGGGCATGGCCAGCGTGGTCGGGCGCAAATCGCCCAACTCGCTGTACTCGGAACGCCACGTGACCTTTGAAGACGATGCCGGGGCATACGATCAAAAGGACGCCGCCGGGTTCATCCGGCTGAATGCGCTGCGGTTGCGGCTGTTGGCGCAAAGGGATCGGTAAAGAGATTTCTCACGCAAAGGCGCAAAGGCGCGAAGATGTCGCTCCGCGCCGCAGGCTCAATCTATCCCGGCACCGCAGTCAGCCGCGACGCAAGTTGCAAAGGCGGCTGCGCCGCAATCACAACCTCTTTGCGCCTTTGCGCCTTTGCGTGAAATTTTTCGACGCTATTTGCGCCCGAGCCTGATCGCCAAATCGCGCTTCGCCAACTGTCCACCGCACACACGGGGTTATCCACCGTCAAAGTGCCGCTCTGTGGATAAGTGCCCTATTTTCTGCTTGCGCGACTCACTCAGCGGGCGCAGCTTTCACTTGTCAGACGGGGAACCGAACTGGAGGAGACAGAGGGAAACCTCTGAAACCAAAAGGGAAAACGTAACTGAATGGCCTGGCAGCGATGCCCGCAGCAGTGTTGGAAAACGCGCCTCAGGAAGACTTCGGTCGGAATCTGGCGAACCGCAGATGCAGCGAAAGGTTCGCAGTCAGCAGGTCGCTTCACCAGCGGTCGGAAAGGGCGGAAGGAAAGCGGAAGGCTTCGGCCAGAAGCAATACGGAAGCCCCGGAACGGCAAGGCGGAGTAGCGGTCACGGAACCGCCAGGTGGAAGGGAACGGACAAATCGGCTTGCCGAGGAGACCAGAACCAACCGCCTGACGGGACCGGACGCCAGCACGGGAACCAGGCGATGAAAGCCGGTCCTTCACGGACCACCGAGCAGCTGAAAATGCCGAAAGTCGAACCGCAAGGTCCGAACGAAGCAGTTGGAAAGCTCTCTCGGGTATGGCGATCGCCCAAGTCGCTTAGAACCAATGCAGGCGAGCGTGGGGCTGGTGGAAACACCGGCCCCATTTGCGTTTCGGGGTGGACTTTCAGCCGCATGGCGCGCTTCCTTCAGATACATTCCCCTGTCCATCGGAGCCGCCCACATGACCGGAATTAGTCGCAGAGCCGTGATTGGCAGCGCAGCAGGTGGTTTGGTCGGCGCAGTCGCCGCCGGGCAAGCAATCGCGGCAACCATTCCGCAAACCAGCCCCTCGGCAGTGGCTCCCGCATTCGGCGGCGGCCATCAGCCAAAACCGCTGGGGTTTGATCCAGCCACGCTGATTGGCCTGTCAGAAAAGCTGATCCGATCTCACTATGACAACAACTACATGGGGTCGGTCAAAAACCTCAACATGATCGAGGGGCGGTTGGCAGCGGCGATGGCCGACAAGGATTTG
>JANMHL010000156.1:0-1689 GCA_031375125.1 Novosphingobium sp.
GCGCTGACCAGATGGCACAGGTTGTTCCACCCGGCATCGTTCTGGGCATAAAGCGCCAGCCAGTCGATCGGGCCGCCCGTTTCGCGCAGCACCCCCAGCAGGGTGCCGATGATCGGCTGGATCCCAGCCTCGCGCGCCGCCCCGGCAAAGGCCGGAGCCGAATAGAGCCCGTTCCGGTCGGCAATCGCAATCGCCGGAAAAGCGCGGTCCTGCGCCAATTTGGCAATCGCCTTGGGATCGATCGCCCCTTCGAGCATCGAATAGCTCGACAACACACGCAGCGGGACGAAAGGTTCAAAGGCCATTACCAGACCCTAGGGCGCAGCGCGGGGATTCGCAAAGAGGCCCGTCCCCGGCTTTTCACAACTTGTCGGTTTTTGCCTATTCAAGCCGGGGGCGATGTGGTTCCTTTCGGTTTGAACGACGCCACAAGCACATTCATTGGCTGACTTAGGGGTTTGAGCATGAACGATTTGGATACGGCCGGTCTGGTCGAACGCGCCAAGGCCATCATCCTGCAACCCGACACCACCTGGCCCGTGATCGCGGCGGAGCAGACGCCCTCGGGCGATATCCTGACCCGCTATGCGCTGCCGCTGGCCGCAATCGGCCCGATTGCCAGCTTTATCGGCGGGCAGCTGTTTGGCATCACGATCCTGTTTGCCACGATCAGCCCCGGCCTGATCGGCGGCCTGACGATGGCCGTGACCAGCTTTGTGATGAGCCTGTTCGCGCTGGTGATCCTGACTTTCATCACCGATTTTCTGGCCCCCAATTTCGGCGGGCAATCAGATCGCGCCCAGGCGTTCAAGCTGGTCGCTTATTCAATGACCCCCGGCTGGGTCGCGGCGGGTCTGGGGATCATTCCCTCGCTCAGCCTGATTGCCGGGCTTATCGGGCTGTACGGGCTATATCTGCTCTACAAAGGCGCCACCCCCGTGATGAAAGTGCCGCAGGAAAAGGCCGGGGTGTTCACCGCTGTGACCGTGGTCTGCGCGATTGTGCTGAACATTATTACTGGCACCGTAATCGGCACCGTCACCGGCGCGCTGGGGGTTGGGGCCTCGGCCCTTTCAGCCAATTCGGGTGACAAGGTTGAGGTTAATATCCCCGGGGTCGGCAAAATCGATTCAGCCAAGATGGAGCAAGCCACCAAGGGCCTCGAAAGCATGGCCAATGGCGAAGCGCCCAAGCCGGTTGATCTGGCGGCCTTGCAAGCCGTTCTGCCAGGCTCCATCGGCGCCTATCAGCGCACCGCGATCGAATCGACCGGAATGGGCGGCGTCGGTTCGGCCGCAGAGGCAACCTACAAAAGCGGCGACAAGACCATTCGGGTCAAGATCATCGACATCGCCGGGCTTGGCGCCGTGGCCGGCGTGCTGGGCGGCATGGGGGTTGAACAGAACCGCGAAGACGCCAACGGCTATGAACGCACCCGCACCGTCGATGGCAAGATCCAGACCGAAAAGTGGAACACCAAGCGCTCGTCTGGCAGCTTTGGCACGCAGGTCGCCGGGCGGTTCATGATCGAAGCCGATGGCGAAGCTGGCAGCATTGATGAGCTGAAAGCGATCGTAGCCGGGATCGACGCGGGAAAGCTCGAAGCGCTGGCGAAGTAGGGCAACAAGATCCTCCCCTGCTGGGGGAGGTGCCGAGTGAAACGAGGCGGAGGGGGATCGGGGCGCAACG
>JANMHL010000244.1:0-1660 GCA_031375125.1 Novosphingobium sp.
TCTGCGGCCAGCTGCCACAGGTTCTTGTCCTGCGCATCGCGGATCACCGGCACCATCAGCCCGCCGTCGGTTTGCGCTGCCATACCCAGGTGCACTGCGCCAAACCGCTGAACGACCCCCGCCTCATCATCATAGCGCGCGTTGAGCATCGGATAGTCCGGCAAAGCACGGCAGATCGCGGCGATCAACAGCGGCAGCATGGTCAGCTTTGGCCGGTTGCCGCGCGCCGAATTAAGCTGCGCCCGCATCGCTTCCAATGCCGTGACATCGCATTCCTCAACATAAGAGAAATGCGGGATGCTGCGTTTGGACGCGGCCATGTTTTCGGCAATCCGGCGGCGCAGGCCGATGACTTTTACGGTCTGGTCGGTGCCTTTGGTGCCAGCGGCGCGGAAGCCACCTGCGGCATTATAGGACAGGAACGCGTCAAGATCGGCGTGGCGAATGCGGCCGTCCTCAGCGGGCTTAACTTGGGCAAGGTCAATGGCCAGATCGCTGGCGCGTTGGCGCACGGCTGGGGAGGCGAGCACTTTGCCGTGGGGTTGCGCGGGGGCTTCGACAGGCTCAGCCTGGGCAGGTTTGGGTTCTGGAACAGGAGCTTGCTGGGCCGGCTCAGGCACGGGCGCTCCTTGAGGAACATTCTCCTCCACAACATCCGCTCGGGCTGAGCTTGTCGAAGCCCCGCCACTGCCTCCCGGACCTTCCTCAAAATCCCCCTCAACCTCTATCACCACCAGTGCCGCGCCGATTGCGACCATATCGCCTTCGTCACCCGCCACCGACAGCACAATCCCGGTCACCGGGCTTTCCATTTCGACCGTGGCTTTGTCGGTCATCACGTCGGCAATCTTGCCGTCTTCTTCGATCCGGTCGCCAACCTTGACGTGCCAGGTGACGATTTCCGCCTCGGCAATGCCTTCGCCGATATCGGGGAGGTTGAATGTAAACTTGCCCATGGTCGTTACGCCTTCAACAGCCGGTCAACGGCTTCGCCAATGCGAACCGGACCGGGGAAATAAGCCCATTCAAGGCTGTGCGGATAGGGGGTATCGAACCCGGTGACGCGTTCAATCGGCGCCTCCAGGTGGTAGAAACAGCGTTCCTGGACCAGCGCCGAAAGCTCACCGCCGAAACCACCTGTGCGCGTGGCCTCGTGGATAATCAGGCACTTGCCGGTCTTTTTTACCGAGGTCTCGATAGCTTCAATATCGAGCGGTACCAGCGTGCGCAGGTCGATAATTTCGGCATCGACGCCCTTTTCGGCCAGCACGGCCTCAGCCACATGGATCATCGTGCCATAGGCCAGGACGGTCAGCGCTTCGCCTTCGCGCGCGATCCGGGCCTTGCCCAGCGGGATCTTGTAATAGCCTTCGGGCACCTCGGCATCGGGGTGCCGCGCCCACGGTTCAACCGGGCGATCATAGTTGCCGCCAAACGGGCCGTTGTAGATCCGCTTGGGCTCAAAAAAGATCACCGGATCGTTGTCTTCAATCGCCGCAATCAACAGCCCCTTGGCATCATAGGGGGTCGCCGGGATCACGGTTTTCAGCCCCGCCACATGAGTGAACAGCGCCTCCGGGCTTTGGCTGTGGGTCTGCCCGCCAAAGATCCCGCCGCCAAACGGCGAACGAACGGTAATCGGCGCGATAAATTCCCCGGC
>JANMHL010000254.1:0-2815 GCA_031375125.1 Novosphingobium sp.
GCCGGGCTTGGCGGACACAGTCATTGAAAGGGTCGGTTCGGCACGCATATTGGGCGGAACCTTGTCAAAAATGACGCGTACCGGCAGGCCATCATCGCGCAGCACTTCGATCCGGTCGCCAATTTGCAGCACCACGCCGCCATTCGCCGCCAGCACCACCGCGCGTTCGCGAAGTTCCTGTCCGGTTGCGGGATTGGTACGGACCAGCGTGATCGTCTGGCCCACCGCGTTTTCCATGATCTTGGCGGGCGAGAGCAGGTCATAGTCGAAGTTCTGTTCGACGATCGAAAGGTCGGTAGCCGATAAGCTGGCCGTTTCGGCGCGGATCTGCGCCGAAACGTTTTTGAATTCGATCCGCTGCGCCGGATCGCCGGTGAAGGTCACAACCCTGGTATCCTGCACCAGCGCCTGGTTATCGGCATAGATCGTGATGTCGATCCCGGGTTCGGCCGATGCGGCGCCGGCAAGTGCAATCAACGAAGCTGCAAACATCATCCCCAAACGCGCCATGCTACCTAACCCCCCTCAGTCAATCTTTGATACACTGTAACATTGGAATCTGTCAGTTCCATGAACCGGATATCTGCGGCATAGTTTGACGCCAAGGGAGGATAAGTCCATGATAATCATTACCGGCAGCGTGCGGATCGCGCCGCAGCATATTGAACAGGCGATCGCCCAGGGTATCGAGCATTCGCGCCGCTCGCGCAGCGAACCGGGCTGCATCGCCCACAATTGCCACCGCGATGCCGAGGACCCGCTGCGGATTGTTTTTGTCGAGGAGTGGGCGGACATGGATGCCGTCAAGCTTCACTTCGCGGTGCCGGAATCGGGAAAGTTCGTGCGCGATCTCAGCAAGATGGCTGAGGCCCCGCCGCTCATGACACTCTACCACGCTGAACCCATTCCCCACCAATTGTCTGAAATGTGATTTTCGTCACATTGACAATTGGCGCAATCTCGCAAGGTTGCGGTGATTGCACAGGCAAAAGCAGGGGGCTTCAATGCGCAGAACTGTTACCGGATTGATCATGCTGGCGCTGGCGTCGTTGACGCCGATGAAAGCCGCGCAGGCGCAGGCGTTCGATCCGCGCCAGCCCTTGGCGATCCTCATATCGGCCTTCCAGATGTGCGGCCCGCCGCAGGCCTATTCGCTGCTGACGCCGCAGCTGTTCAACGGCGTCTATCAGACGACCGGCGGCACCGGCTGCTATCAAGACATTGCTGGGGCCGGGCCGGTCAGCGGGATGCAAATGCTGGGCGCGCAGGATTTTCCGATCGGTCCGCTGTATCTGATCCGCGTGACGCATCAAACCGGCGCGGTGGCTGATTGGTTTATCGGTTTCAACCGGATGACCGGGCAGGTTGAATTCCTGCGCTACCAGCCCCCGCCGCAAAGCGGTCCGCCGCCTTCGATCCCCATCGGCCCTTCGGACACTGGCAGCGGACCGAGCCCGGCTCCGACCCCCGGCCCGAGCGGCGGCGGTGAAGGTTGCGATCTCTACCCGACGATGTGTGCCTGACATGCTGGCCGAACGCCGCGAGGTACTGGGTGGGCTGCTGACGGTTCTGGGCGGGACCTGCTGCAGCGGCCACGCGATGGCCCAGACCAGCGGGTGCTGGGTTCCGCAAGGGCAGGCGCAGCCCTATTTCAGCAGAGTCCAGGGGCGGACCACGATGTTCAATTCGGGCAGCGAACGGATCGAACCGCGTTCGGGTAACAAGCAGCTTGATCGCGCGCTCGCCCAGGCCCTGGGCAAGATGAGCAAGCTGTTCGGGGTGCTACCGGGGTTCTGCTATTACGACGACGGAACCCGGGGAAATGCTCTGGCCACCAGCGAGCAGTTGCTCGACCGCTCCGATGGAACGGTGATGTTCGGCCTGTCGTTCCTGCGCGAGCTGCTCAGCCGTCCGCAGCATGGGGATGCAGCGATCGTCGCGGTCTGTGCGCACGAATACGGCCATATCGTCAGCTACAAGTACCGGCAATACGACGAGCTGAAGCGGACCGGCGGCACCTTCCGGGTCGAACAGTTCGCCGATTACTTTGCGGGCTACTATGCCGGCAACCGCAAGCTGGAACGGCCCGATTTCCCGGCGGTGGTTTTTGCCACCACCCAGCGATCGTTCGGCGGCGGCGATCATGGCACTGGCCAGCAACGCGGCGAAGCGGTGCAGGCCGGTTTTCTCGCGGCTTACCAGCAGCGGCTGAACCCCGAACAGGCGCGCGCAGCGGGGCTGGCGTTCTGCATGGGCCGGTCTGGCTGATCAGGCATCGATCATATCGGGATCGAGCTCCCCCGCGCGGTTCTGGATGAACATGAAGCGCTGTGCCGGATCGCGGCCCATCAGCTTGTCGACCAGCTCCTTCACCGCCGCGCGGCCTTCGTATTCGGGCGGCAGGGTGATGCGCAGCAGGCTGCGGGTGGCGGGGGACATGGTGGTTTCGCGCAGTTGTTGCGGGTTCATTTCACCCAGGCCCTTGAACCGGCCGACATCGACCTTCTTGCCCTTGAACGCCGTCGCTTCCAGTTCGGCGCGGTGCGCGTCGTCGCGGGCGTAGGCGCTCTCTTTGCCGGAAGTCAGCCGGTAAAGCGGCGGCTGGGCGAGGTAGAGGTGCCCGCGGCGGACCACATCGGGCATTTCCTGAAAGAAGAACGTCATCAGCAAAGTGGCGATATGCGCGCCGTCGACATCGGCGTCGGTCATGATAATAATCCGGTCATAGCGCAGGTTGTCGGTGTTGCAGTCCTTGCGGAACCCGCAACCCAGCGCGAGCCCCAGATCGCCGATTTCCGCATTGGCGCGGATCTTG
>JANMHL010000305.1:0-12221 GCA_031375125.1 Novosphingobium sp.
AGCCAATAGGACCGCCCAACATGGAGCGCTTCATCGGCCAGCCAAACCAGCGCCGCTTCAAACTGATCGGCGGCTTCGGGCGGCTGATCGGCAGCGGCGATGACGTTGCCGCGCGAACAATCGATCTCGTCGGCAAAGCACAAGGTGACCGATTGCCCGACCACTGCAACGTCCAGATCACCGTTCAACGTGACGATCCGGGTTACCGTACTGGTCTTGCCCGAAGGCAAGACGCGGACGGCATCACCGGGCCGGACTGCGCCGGTTGCGATCAAGCCGGAAAAGCCCCGGAAATCGAGGTTGGGGCGGTTGACCCACTGGACCGGCAAACGGAACGGCCTGTCGGCATCGAGCGCGTTCAGCACTTCGACCGTTTCAAGATGCTCAATCAGGGTCGGGCCATGATACCACGGGGTGTTGGCCGAATGGCTGGTGATGTTGTCGCCCTTGAAGCCGGACAGCGGCAGCGCGGTAAAGTTGTCGATCCCGATGCTGCTGGCGAAGGCGGCATAGTCGGCCACGATGGCGTCAAAAATGGCCTGATCGTAATCGACCAGGTCCATTTTGTTGACCGCCAGCACAATGTTCTTGATGCCGATCAGGTGGCACAGATACGAATGCCGCCGCGTCTGCACCAGCACGCCCTTGCGCGCGTCGATCAGGATGCAGGCGAGATCGGCGGTGGACGCGCCGGTGATCATGTTGCGCGTGTATTGTTCATGCCCAGGGCAATCGGCGACGATGAACTTGCGCTTTTCGGTGTTGAAAAAGCGATAGGCGACGTCGATCGTGATGCCCTGTTCACGCTCTGCCGCAAGACCATCGACCAGCAGCGCGAAATCAATCTCCTGCCCCTGCGTGCCGACCTTTTTCGAGTCGGCTTCAAGGCTGGCGAGCTGATCCTCGAAGATCATCTTGCTGTCATACAGCAGCCGCCCGATCAGCGTCGATTTGCCGTCATCCACCGACCCGCAGGTGATGAACCGCAGCATCGTCTTGTGCTGATGCTGGTCGAGATAGGCGTCGATATCCTCGGCGATCAGGGCTTCAGTGACGTAAGTCTGTTCAGGAGCAGTCATCAAAAATACCCCTGCTGCTTTTTGACTTCCATTCCAGCGCCGCCAGCGTCTTTGTCGATCGCCCGGCCCTGACGCTCGCTGGTGGTGGTCAGCAAGGTTTCCTGAATCACTTCGGGCAGGGTTTTGGCCGTGCTTTCCACCGCGCCGGTCAAAGGATAGCAGCCGAGTGTGCGGAACCGGATCGAGCGTTCCACCGGCACTTCGCCGGGGTTCAGCCGGAACCGCTCATCATCCACCATCAGCAGCATCCCGTCGCGCTCCACCGTCGGGCGCTTGGCCGCAAAGTACAGCGGGACAATTGGGATAGCGTTGAGGTGGATGTATTGCCACACGTCCAGCTCGGTCCAGTTGCTGATCGGAAACACCCGGATGCTCTCACCCTTGTGCAGCCGCGCGTTGTAAAGGTTCCACAACTCGGGCCGCTGGTTCTTGGGATCCCAACCGTGGCTGGCGCTGCGGAAGCTGAAGATACGTTCTTTCGCCCGGCTCTTTTCCTCGTCTCGCCGCGCCCCACCGAAAGCTGCGTCAAAGCCATATTGGTCGAGCGCCTGCTTCAGCCCCTCGGTCTTCCACAGATCGGTGTGGAGTGCGCCGTGATCGAACGGATTGATCCCGCGGGCTGCCGCTTCGGGGTTCTGATGAACCAGCAGCTCCATGCCGCTGTCAGCCGCCATCTTGTCACGCAGCTTGTACATCTCCTGAAACTTCCAGGTGGTATCGACATGGAGCAGCGGGAACGGTGGGGGCGAGGGGTAGAACGCCAGCCGGGCCAGATGGAGCATCACCGCGCTGTCCTTGCCGACCGAATACATCATCACCGGGCGCTCCGCCTCGGCCACCACTTCGCGCATGATGTGGATTGCTTCGGCTTCCAGCCGCTGGAGATGGGTGAGAGTACTGGTCACTGCTGTTCCCTTGCGCGCTGGCTGTCTGCCGTGCCAGCAGGCCATGCCTCCAGCTGAATTTGCGGGACACTTAGCCTGCGAACGGGCGGGAGCAACCGCATGTTTCCTATCCCGGACCAAACCCAGCTTTTGCGATCCGCCAAGATCGCCAAGCCGACTGCTATACTGGCACAGTGATGTGCTTGCCCGCGAACACCGCTTGCCAGCTTTCGATTTCGGCTACCACGACATCGTCGGTGGCGTGGACCAGTTCGGCCACTTCGCCGTAATTGAGCGCGCCGATGGGTGCCTGCGCCAGCAGATCGATCCGCCGCGAAATGGCGTCGAGCTTGGTCGCGGTGACCGACGAAATTTCACCAAAGCGCTCGAAATCGCCAAAATAGCGGACTCCGGCAATACTAGCGCCAAAGGTCGGGCACATCACCCCCAGCACGGTGAAGTACTTCGACAGCTTGTTCACCAAAACCTCTGATACCCAACCGGCTGATTCAAAGCCCGTCAGCATCAGATAGATCGTCACGCTGGCCACGGCGAACTGGAACAACCGTTCGGATAGATGATCGAGCCGGTGATGGACCGTGGTCAAACGCTGCGCTTTGCCAAAATGGTAGTCACGCTGGCTGCGGACGTGATCGGCCAAGGGGCCGGTCAGCACTCCGCGCAGATAGTCCTCGCCAATCACCATCCGCGGCAGACCGACCCCGCGCAAAACCTGCCGAGCATAGAATTCCGGCCAGTTGCTATCGGCGCCATTCGGCCAGCGCCCGGCTGGGCGCGCCGCGCCCATGATCAGCAGCAGCGGAGCATGGCGCAGGTATTCGGCAAGGCGGCGGGTGGCGAACCAGCGGGTGTGAAAGTCGCGGCGCTGGCCGATCGCGGTAATGGCCAAAACTCCCATCAGCAGCAGCAGTTCAGCCCCGGCAAACAGCCATTTCTGCTCTACTCCGACCATCGGCAAATAGGAGATTCCGGCAAAAATCGCCAGGCTGGACAGGACAAAGTTGACGATCATCCCGCCGCGATAGGCGTCGGACAGCCGGGCCGAAATCCCGTCAGACCAGGCAAACCGGCGCAGCACCTCGTTCGCCACCTCATCAACATAAGCTCGACTTGCACCTGGCAGGCTGGCGGCGTGGCTCAAGAACGAAGCGGCGCTGCCCCCTGCGATTTCGTCGGCATCTTCATAGCGCTGAGTCAGGCTGCGAAACCCATAGCGGAGCCCACCACCGCTGAACAGCGTCTCAACCCGGCGATAGGCATGGGCGAGACGGTTGCTGCGCGGGCGCCACTGTTCGGCATCTAGCGCGGCAAAACTCGATTGACCCTGCTCGGTTCCGGGCCGCAGCGCAGCAAGGGCGACCGCGTTCAAGGCGGCCACAGACCGAGACAGATCGGTCTGGCGAAGTTGCGCCACCAACCCTTCGGGCGCCAGATAGAGCTGCCAACACTCAGGGCTGGCCGGATCGATCCAAACCACCGGCACGCCCAGCTCGAGTGCGGTCGCGATGGTGTGCCCGGTGCCGCCCACGCTGGCCGTGCTTTTGCCGTCCCACACCGCGATTAACAGGTCGGACTGCTCGATCAGGATCCGCCCCGCCAGCGCTACCCGGCGCGAGCATTCGGCGGCGAACAGTTGCGCCTTGGTCTGATCGTCAGGTGCATCCAGCTTGGCCAGAAACAGTGCGGCAAGCCGATCGTCGGCATCGGCCAGCTGGAATACACGCCCCTTTTCTGATAGGTTGCGAATAGCGGCAGCGTGGGCCTGTATTTGCGGATCAAGCGCATCTTCGCCGGCCAGCAACCGCCGGGCATCGGCCGGATCGTTGGTTAGTGAATTGATCGTGCAGTTAAGGCGGCGGCCAAACGGCAGTGGCGCGACCAATTGATAGCCCCGCGCCAGCGCCATTTGCGCTGCAATCCGGTCGGTCCCGTCGGCCAGCAGCGTGTGGAGCCGGATCGATCCAATCTGAAGGTTGCCAGCTGGATCGCGGGCTTGCGCCACCGCTTCCTCAAGGTGATCGAGAATGCTCGCCAAAGCGTCCAAAATGCGCGCTTCATTCTTAGCAAAGCCCGTATGCCCGGCGCGGTGACCTGTCACGCCCAGAGCCAGTCTGACATGCGGGGCGAGGGGAGAGGCGGTGGGCGCGGACGTCATGCTAGAGCGCTTGTGCCGAACCGGGGCGGCGGTGGCAAGTATGGCGGTTGCGCGCGGTCAAATGACTGCTATCCATGGCCGAACTAGGCAAGGGTCCCGCATCGTGACGGGGCCGCAGAGGGGACGAGGCGCACTTGAGCAAGGTCGATCGCTACCTGGAAGAACTCGAAGCTGTCGAAGACGGCCCGCAGATCGCTGCATTGTTCGATTTTGATGGCACGATCATCGCTGGTTATTCAGCGATGTCGCTGCTGCAAGAGAAGTTCAAGCGCCGCGAGATGGGGGTCGAGGAGATAATCGAGACCGCCAATGTGATGGCGCAGTACAGCATGGGCGGGATGAGCTTTTCCGGGCTGATGACTTCGGCTGCGAAATTCATGAAGGGGATGAGCGAAGAGAGCTTCCGCGAATTTGGCGAAGAGCTTTATGAAAAGCACATCGCCCGCAAGGTTTATCCCGAAGCCCGCGCGATCATTCAGGCGCATCAGGCCAAGGGGCACACGGTCGCGATCATCTCGTCGGCGACGATCTATCAGATCGAACCGACCGCGCGCGATCTTGATATCGCGCACATCCTTTGCTCGGAATACGAAGTCGAAGGCGGCGAATTCACCGGCGAAATCATCCGTCCGTTGTGTTTTGGTGAGGGTAAAGTGCTGGCAGCGGAAAAGCTGGTCGCCAGCCACGCGGTCGATCTGGATCAGAGCTTTTTCTATTCCGACAGCTTTGACGACATCGAACTGCTCGAACGGGTGGGTGAACCGCGGGTGCTTAACCCCAGCACCAAATTGCGTGCCGTGGCCAAGGACCGCAATTGGCTGGTCCAGGATTTCGGCAGCCGCGGTACGCCATCGGTGATGGACTATACCCGGACGATCTATGCCACGTCATCGCTGATCGGATCGTTCATGGCGGGCCTGCCGATCTGGGCGCTGACCGGATCGCAGCGCGAAGCGATCAATTTTTCGACCGGGCTGTTTGGCGATTTCGCCGCCGCAATGGTCGGGATTGAGCTTGATATCTATGGCGAAAAGAACCTGTGGTCAGCGCGGCCTTGCGTGTTCATTTTCAACCACCAGTCCAAGGCTGATGTGGTGATTATGGCCAAGTTGATCCGCAAGGATATGGGCGGGATCGGCAAGCAGGAAATCCGCGATATTCCGCTGCTGGGCAAAGTCATGGAAATGGCCGGTACGGTGTTTATCGACCGCAAGAATACCGCCAACGCGATCAAGGCGATGGAACCGCTGGTTGAGGCGATTACCAAGGATGGCCGCTCGATCTGCATCGCGCCAGAAGGAACCCGAACGCTTTCACCCAAGCTGGGCCCGTTCAAGAAGGGCGCGTTCCACCTTGCGATGCAGGCTGGCGTTCCGATCGTGCCGATCGTTATCCACAATGCCGGTGACGTCGCCCCCAAAAACGAATTTGTGATGCGCGCGGCGACCGTGCGGGTCGACGTGCTGCCGCCGGTCAATACTTCGGAATGGACCGCCAAGAACCTCAACGTCCATATGGCCGAAGTGCGGGCCATGTTCCTCGCGGTGCTGGGGCAAGAGGACGAAGCCGACCAAACCGCCAAGCCCGCCAAAGCGCCAGCCAAGAAAAAGCCCAAGCCCAAAAAGCCCGCGAAAGCCGAGGCAGGCTGAGCAATGGCAGCGTCCGCCCAAGCCGGGATCGCCGATCCCTTGCGCCACGCGGGCCGGAAACTGTTCATCATCGACGCGCGCAACGGGGTTGAGCGGCGCCATCTGCTCGATTGGCTGCACGGCACCTGGGGCGAGATCGCCCGCGACGATTATATCAGCCTGACACTGTCGGATGACGATGAAAAGCTGGAGCTAGGCCCGCTGGCCGCGCGGCTGGCGGCAGCACCCGATGATTGCCTGGTGGTCCCGGTCCGGGTGGCCTGGCGGATCAACCAGTTCGACAAGGACAAGCCGCTGGGGTTTCGCGCGTTGCTGTTCGGCGATCCTCGGATGCCCGGATCGTTGCGGGCGCGGCTGATCCTGCTGCGTGACCGGCGGCGGGCGCAGTGCTTGCTGGGCCAGCCGGCCACCGTTGCGGATTTGCAGGCGCGGTTTGCCGAAGCCATCGGGTCGACCGATGATGATCACAGCGCGGCCTTTGCGGGCTGGGTCGCGCGGCAGGCCACACTGACGCTGGAGGTTGAGGAGCGCGGGGTTCGCGGCACCCGTTACAAAGTGCCGCGGTTCGTGGGCGATTCCATCGCCGCCAGTCCGCGCTTTCGATCAGAAATCGCCGCTCTGGCGGCTGAACGAGGCAGTTCGCCACGTGAACTGACCGGCGAAGCGCGCAAATACATGAAAGAGCTGATCTCCACCCCCAGCGCGCTGTTCCTTGATCTGCGCGCGCGGTTGGAACGGTTCATGATGACTCAGGGCTATGACAAAGGCTTTCGCCACGATCCGGCTGAGCTGGAAGCCTTGCGCGAGTTGATCCGCAACAAGCCAACGGTGATCCTGTTTACCCACAAAACCTATCTGGATGGCGTGACGCCAAACTCGCTGTTTTACGATAACGATATGACGATGCTGCACAGTTTTGGCGGCATCAATCTGGACTTTTTCGGGATTGGCACCCTGTTCCGCCGGTCGGGCATGATCTTTATCCGGCGCAGCTTTCAGGACCTGCCAGTCTATAAGGTCGTGCTGCGGCTCTACATTGCCTATCTGCTGCAAAAGCGCTTTCCGATGTCGTGGGCGCTGGAGGGCACCCGGTCGCGGCTGGGCAAGCTGATGCCGCCCAAATACGGGATCCTCAAATATGTGATCGACGCTGCGCACCATGGCGGGATTGAGGACCTGCACATCGTGCCGTTTGTCACCAGCTTCGATCTGATCCGTGATGTTGAAGAATACGCCGCCGAGCAAACCGGACAGGCCAAAAAGCCCGAATCGCTCGCGTGGTTTCTGGGCTATCTCAAAAGCCTGCGCGAACCGATGGGCCGGGTCCGGATCGATCTGGGCGCGCCGGTGGTGGTCAAAGTCGCGCCCGATCCCGAAGACCGGATGGCGTTGTCGCGGATCGCCTTCGATGCTTCGGTCAGCGCCAACCGGGTGACCCCATTGACCGTGACCTCGGTGATGTGCCTCGCGCTGCTCGGCACCGCGCCGCGCGGGGCGACGGGTGAGGAACTGGCCCAATTGACGCTGTTCCTGTCCGAATGGGCCAAGGCCCGCGGTATCCGCCTGTCGGATGAGCTCGATCCGTTCAACCGCGACGCCATCCGTGCGACCGCTGACAAGCTGGTCAATTCCGGCCTGATCCTGCGCGACGATGCCGGGCGCGAAACGGTCTACACGCTCGATCCGGCCAAGCATCCGATGGCCAGCTATTACCGCAACAGCGTGATCCACCATTTCCTCGACAAGACGCTGATTGAATTGGCGTTGTTCCGGTTGGAGGAATCGTGCGGAGATGATCCGGTAGCCGATTTCTGGACCGAGGTTGAGCGGCTGCGCGATCTGTTCAAGTTTGAATTCTTTTACCCGCCACGCGAGGAATTTCGGCTGGGGATCGAAACCGAACTTGATCGGACAGACGGGCAGTGGACTGCCCATCTGCGTGGCGGACCGCGGGGGATCAAGGCGCTGATCCGCCGGTTCCAGCCGCTGGTTGGCCACGCCGCGCTGCTGCCGTTTGTTGAGGCCTATACTGTGGTGTTCGAACAGCTAGCCAGGCTGAAGGACGGCGAAGCGCTCGACCGGGCGACCTGTGTCGAACAGGGGTTGGTCGAGGGGCGGCAGGCCTATCTGCTGCGGCGGATCAGCAGTGAAGCTTCGATCGGCAAGATCCTGTTTGACAACGCTTATGCGCTGGCATCGCACCTCGGTTTGGCCGGGACCACCGACGCTGATGTGGCCGCCCGCCGCCGGGCGATGTTGGCCGAACTGCGCGCGCTGACCCGGCGGATGGAGCGGATGCGGATCGAGGTGCTTGAAATGACCGAGCAAAGCCAACTGCGCGAACTACCTGAGGAACTGGCATGATCCAGCAATTGAATGCGCAAGATGCCCAGTTCCTGTTCGCGCAAAGCGGCAGCACGCTGACCCATGTGATGGGGATCAACATCAATGATCCGGCGACCGCGCCGGGCGGCAAGGTGCGGCTGCGCGATATTATCGAGCACGTCCGCAGCCGGCTCCACACTTCGCCAGTGTTTCAGCGCAAACTCTACCGCCTGCCGATGGATTTCGATTTCCCCTATTGGGTCGAGGACAAGGACTTCGATCTGGAATCGCACATCGCGCACGCCCGGTTGCCCGCGCCGGGGGACTGGCGCCAGTTCTGCATCCAGGTCGCGCGGCATTTCAGCCGCCCGATGGATATGAGCCGCCCATTGTGGGACATGTTCGTGCTGGAGGGGCTCGACACGATCCCCGGCATTGCGCCCGGCAGCTATGCGATCATGACCCGGATCCATCACGCCGCGATTGATGGGGCGTCGGGCGCCTATATCTTTGTGGCGCAGAGTGATCTGGATGCGGCCGGAACCCCGGCCTTGCCGATTGAGCCGGGCAGCTTTGAACCGTGCGAGATGCCCAGCCCCGCCGAAATCCTGACCCGCGCGGTCACTGCCAATATCAGTTCGCCAGTGCGGCTGGTCAATTCGCTGATGAAGCTGTCCCCGGCGCTGATTGGTGCGGCGCAAAAAGGGCTGGCTGAGGGCGTGAAAGGGGTGCCGCAGACCCGCTTCAACGCCGCGATCAGTCAGCACAAGATGTTCGACGCGACCGAATTCGCGCTGGCTGACCTTTCAAAGATCCGCAAGCTGGTCGAAGGCGCGACGATCAATGATGCGGTGCTGGCGGTTTGTTCGGGCGCGCTGCGGCGGTATCTGCTGGCGCACAAGGAATTGCCCAAGGACACGCTGGTTGCGGTCGCACCGATCAACCGCCGCTCAAAGGGCGGTGCGACGGACCTGCCCGGAAACAACATCACCGCGATGAGCGTTGAACTCGCCACGCACCTGGCCGATCCGGTCGCGCGGTTGGCGGCGATCCAGGCCTATACCAGCGAGGCCAAGGAGGCCAAAACCGGGCTGTCGGCGCGGGTTATGACCGATCTGACCCAGCATATCCCTGGCGCAACCATGGCAGGTGTGGCGCGGCTGCTGACCAGCCCGCGGTTCGCGCCCAAGGCTGCCAATGTGTTCATTTCGAACGTGCCCGGACCGCAGATGCCGCTCTATATGGCTGGCGCCAGGATCACCCACCAGTATGCGATGGCGCCGCTATCGCACAACATGGGGCTGTTTATCGCCACCCCCAGCTACAACGGCCGGATCACTTTCAACATTACGTCAGAGCGCAAGATCATGCCGGATGTGGCGTTCTTCCGCGAATGCATCGAGGCGTCGTTCAAGGAATTGTCCGAAGCGCAGCCTCGGCCGCCCAAACCGGCACCTGTGCGTAAGGAAAAGTCTCCGATTGCAACCGATACGAAACGAATGGTAAGGCCCCGGGCAATCGTCGCCGCAAAACGCGGGGCAGCAGCAGGGGGCGCATCCGGCACTGACGGCAAGCCTCGAACACCCGTGAAGTCAAAGCCGGAAGGTTGATCGCATGATGCTAAGCCCCTCGCTCCATACGGAGACCGCCATGGCTAAGGCCGAAACCTATGCCGAATGGGCCGAAGCCGCGCGCGAGCAGGACCGGCGCAACGGCAAAGTGGCCTGGCGCGAAAAGGATCAGAGCGAGCATTACGACTACCGTTCGATCCGCCGCCGACTGGAGCGACTGCAAGCGCTGCGCGCAGCCGGTGATAACGAGGGCCTGCTGTTCAGCCTGAACGAAGGCATCCACGGCAACATGGATGGGATCGCCAACGACAACCTGTGGGCAGAGGCGCGGTTCGGCACCAAGCAGCTGGTTCATGACTATGTCGCGGCGGTGAGCGAGGCGCTCGAATACCTCGCCAGCGACGAAGTTGACGACATTCCGTTTGAGGAAAAGCGCGATTTCTTTCGCCGCGCGCACCACTGCTATGGCTGCTCGGCCTTGCTGATGAGCGGATCGGGTGCATTCCTGTTTTTCCACGCCGGGGTGGTCAAGGCGCTGTGGTCCGAAGGATTGCTGCCGGGAATACTTTCTGGGTCGAGTGGTGGTTCGGTGGTCAGCGCGATGGTCTGCACCAATCGCGACGAGGATCTGGGGCCATTCTTCGCACCGGAACAGCTGGCCCGCGAATATGAGAACGATGAAGGCCAGACCTTGTTCAACCCGCTCGGCTCTTCCAAACGGATGAGCCAGTTGCAGGTTAAGGAACGGCTCGAAGAAGTGCTGCCTGACCTGACTTTTCAAGAGGCCTTTGAGCTGACCGGAAGGCATCTTAACGTCTCGGTTGCTCCGGCCGAAAAGCACCAGAACGGGCGGCTACTGAACGCGATCACCTCGCCCAATGTCTTTGTCCGTGAGGCGGTGTTGGCATCCTGTGCAGTGCCGGGGATTTACGATCCGGTCGCGTTGATGGCCAAAGATCATGATGGCAAGCGGGTGCCTTATCTGCCGGGGCGCAAATGGGTTGATGGTTCGGTTACGCATGACATTCCGACCAAGCGGTTGTCGCGGCTCTATGGGGTCAACCACCACATCGTCAGCCAGGCCAACCCGTTGATCACGCCCTTTGCCAGCGACCTTACGCAAGGCGCTTCGCCATTCGCGGCAATCCGGCGGGCCTCGGTTTCCACGCTCAAGGCTTGGCTCAACGTCAATATGCAGCTGTGGGACAAGCCGTTGCAGATGGTGCCGCAGCTGCACAGTCTGGCCAACATGACGATGTCGGTGATCAATCAGGACTATTCGGGCGATATCAACATTATCCGTCCGCAGATGTTGTGGTCGCCGAGCAAGATACTGTCGAACCTGTCGATCGAAGATGTAACGACATTGATTGAGCTGGGTGAACGCGCGACCTGGCCGAAGATCGAAATGGTTCGGGTCCAGACCCGGATCAGCCAGACCCTGGAACGGATTCTGACGGTCTATGAGCATCCCGGCGTGGAAGAGCACAAGCGGGCGATGAAGAAGAAGCTCAGCTGATGGGCAGCACGCTCGAGCTTCCCGCCGGATCGGCCGGGGCCGGGGCAAAGTTGCACTGGCAGGCTTGGCTTCCAGAAGGCGCACCGCGCGCAGTGGTGCTGCTGGCCCACGGCTATGCCGAACACTTCGGGCGCTATGAATATTTCGCCGGAAAACTGAATGCTGCCGGGATCGCGGTCTATGCGCTCGATCACTGGGGGCACGGACGTTCGGACGGAACCTATGGATTTGTGCCTGCTTTCAGTGCCTTTACCGATGGTGTTGAGGTGCTGCTTGAAGAGGTGAAGCGCCGCCATGGCGATACGCCGCGGTTCCTGATCGGCCATTCGATGGGCGGATTGATCGCAGCCAAGCACTTGCTGACCCACCAGCAGCACTATGCCGGAGCAGTTCTGTCAGGCCCGGCGATCAAGGCGGCGGAAGAACCGTCCAGACTTATGATCTGGATCAGCCGCTTGCTATCGCGGTTTGCCCCCAAAGTGGGGGTGTTGGCGCTGGACGCGGGCGGTGTCAGTCGCGATCCCGCAGTTGTCGCGGCCTATGTGGCTGACCCGCTGGTCTATACCGGTAAGATGAGCGCGCGATTGGCGGCCGAACTGTTTGACGGAATGGCTGATGTTCAGGCCAAAGCCGGGCAGATTTCGCTGCCGCTGCTGATACTGCACGGCACCGCCGATACGCTGGCGTCACCGGCAGGGTCGCAATTTCTGGCCGAGCACGTTGCGTCGCCCGACCGCGAACTGAAGCTCTACCCGGGGCTGTTCCACGAGATATTCAATGAGCCTGAGCGCGACAGCGTAATCGCTGACGTCACCGGCTGGATCGGAAAGCATAGCCTGTGAAAATTGTCCTCATCCTGATTGCGCTGCCGCTGCTGGCACTGCTGCTGACCTATTTGTTGGCGCCGCGGGTGCTGCTTGATTTTGCGGTCAAGTCGCTGCGCGGTAAGGGCGGCATGGTGCAAAAGTCGGTCAAGGCCGGGGGTATGGTCTGGCCCTATCTCGAAGGCGGCAATTCT
>JANMHL010000317.1:0-2658 GCA_031375125.1 Novosphingobium sp.
CTCGACGGGTTTGAATTTCAGGCGACCGCCTTTGACAACCGCATTGATCGCGCCATCGCCAATGTCACGATCGGGCCCAACCTGCGTGAACGGCGCAATGTCGATGCGGTCCATTCGCGCGGGATCGAGTTGGTCGGCAAGGTCAAGCGGGGCCAGTTGAGCTGGGATGGCTCGCTCTCGTTGCTCGATGCGCAGGTTGAGGGCAGCGGATTTTCGGCGGCGCTGAACGGCAAACGTCCGGCGCAGGTTCCAGTCTTCGCGTTCAGCACCACGCTGGCCTGGCGCCCGGCACAGGGCTGGCTGCTGGCGGGCACGCTGCGGCACAGCTCCTCGCAGTTTGAGGACGATCTGGAAACCGACCGGCTGCCCGCGCAGACGACATTTGATGTGATTGCAACAGCGCAGCTTTCGCCGCAGTTTTCGCTGATCCTGCGGGGCGAGAACCTGACCGGCGAGACGATCATCACCCGCAATCAGGCTGGCTCAATCGATCTGGGCACACCGCGCACGGTCTGGATCGGATTGCGCATTTCCATCGGGCGCTGATTTGACTAAGGTGGCGCAAAGCAACCGAAGTGGAGAGTTCGCCATGGCCACCCAGATCAGCAGTCATCATCGCAGTCTCGATTGCAGCGAAGCCGAATGGGCGGCGCGGCTGGAACTGGCGGCGTGCTATCGGATATTCGACCATCTGGGTTGGTCCGAATCGATTTACAACCACATCTCGGTCAAAGTGCCGGGTGAGGAAGGCGCGTTCCTGATCAATCCGTTTGGGCTGCTTTACAACGAGGTTTGCGCGTCGAATCTGGTCAAGATCGATATCGCGGGCAATGTGCTCGATGGCAGCTCCTATCCGGTCAACAAGGCCGGGTTTACTCAGCACGGCTATTTTCACGCCAATGTCCCCTCGGCCCACGCGATCTGTCACAGCCACACCACCGCGATGATGGCAGTGTGCAGCATGGAAGGCGGGCTTCAGCCGGTCAATTTCTATGCCTGCAACTTTTCAGGACGGCTGGCTTACCACGATTTCGAAGGGATCACGGTTCGCGCCGAAGAGGCTGAGCGACTGCTCGCCAACCTCGGTGACAAGCGCATCTTGATGCTCAAGAACCATGGCCCGGTTATCCTTGGCCGTTCGATCTCCGAGATATTCATTACCCATTGGTCGCTCCAGCGGGCCTGCGAAGTACAATTGGCGACGATGGCCGCGGGCAAGCCGATCGTGGTCTCTGACGAAGTGGTGGCTGTGCATCTGCGTGACCTGCATGAGGGGGGCATCCCCGGCACGCTTCCGGGCGCAACCGATTTTGCCGCCTGGACCCGCCAGATCGACAAGATCGACCGCAGCTGGCGCGACTAGGCCCAAGAGTTCGTGCCGCGTCTGATCGTCAACAACCGTCCGGTTGAATTCAAGCTCGACAGCCAGACCCCGCTGCTGTGGGCGCTGCGCGATGCTGCCAATCTGACTGGCACAAAATACGGCTGCGGCAATGGCGATTGCGGCGCCTGCATGGTGTTGATTGATGGCGAGGCGCTGCGCAGCTGCTTGGTGACACTAGCCGAAGTGGAAGGGCGCTCAGTCACAACGATTGAAGGACTCTCAGCCGACCGCTCACACCCGGTGCAACAGGCGCTGGTGGCCGAACAAGCGATCCAGTGCGGGTTTTGCACGCCGGGGATTGCGATCGCTGCTGCCGCGCTGCTGGCCCGCAATGCCGATCCGACGGCAGAGGATATAGCCGCTGCCGTGCCCAACTTGTGCCGCTGCGGGGTCTATCCCCGCTTGGTTCGTGCAATCCAGCGGGCCGGGCGGGTGGCGCGCCGGATCGAAACGATCAGCGCCGCCCCCGCGCCGGGGATTACGCCAGAGGATGCCGCAAGGGCGGTTCCGGCGATGAAAACACAATAGCAGGATGCAGATCCGATGATCGAGACGCCCCTGACCTTGCCGTGCGGCGCCGTGCTGCCCAACCGATTGGCCAAGGCGGCGATGACCGAGGGGCTGGCTGATCCCACTGGCCGCCCCACGGCCGAGCTGGAGCGGCTGTACGATATCTGGGGCAAAGGCGGGGCCGGGATGCTGCTGTCGGGCAATATTCAGGTCGATGCCGATCATCTGGAGCGCCCCGGCAACGTTATCCTTGATCGGCCCGCTGACGCGGCGATGATCGACGCGCTGCGGCGCTGGACCGGCAAGGCCAAGGCGGGTGGGGCGCAGTTCTGGGCGCAGATCAGCCACGCCGGACGCCAGACTATGAAGCCGGTCAACCCACACCCCAAGGCCCCATCGGCGGTCACCGTGGCGATTCCCGGCGGCCAGTTCGGCGAACCAGTCGCGCTGACTGGGGCTGAGATCGAGGATTTGATCGCCCGCTTTGCCAGTGCCGCCGCCAGCTGCATCGAAGGCGGGTTTGATGGGATCCAGGTGCATGCTGCGCATGGCTATCTCGGTTCGCAATTCCTTAGCCCGCGGACCAATCTGCGCAGCGATCAGTGGGGCGGAAGTCTGGAAAACCGCGCGCGGTTCTTGCTCGAAGCGGTCAAGGCCACCCGCAGCGCGATCGGGCCGGGCAAGGCATTGTCGGTCAAGCTCAACAGTGCTGATTTCCAGCGCGGCGGGTTCGCCTTTGAAGACAGTTTGCAAGTCGCGCAGTG
>JANMHL010000366.1:0-9964 GCA_031375125.1 Novosphingobium sp.
TCAAACCGCACCGCGCTGCCCTCGGCGTCTTCGGCCGCCGGGATGACGAAATCGACAGCGCCGTCGCTACCGACAAACAACTGCGGCGTGATCCGCCCGATGCCGAGCCGGTTCAGCGGCGAGGGGCATTCGGCCAGCGCCGCGATCCGGCTGTGCAACGCGGCTTGCGAGATCGAAATGGACTGGCTGCCCGACAGCTCTCTGCCGCCGGTTCCGCACCCGGCCAGCAGGGTTACGATCAGGGTAAGGCTTAGTCTCCGGATCATCTGGAGCTATTCTACTCAGACGGTCCGGCGTAGTCACCCCCGGCCGAATCGCCGCGCGAATCGTCCATCGGCTCGGCCGCTTCATTGGCCTTTTGCTGCTCTTCGCGGTCGGCAGAGCTCTGGCGCGATTCCTCGCGCGCGGCTTCCTTGCCCGGGTCCTCACCTGCGGCGGCCTCGCCAAAGGGATAGGCTGGGCCATCATAGCCGCCGCCTTCGGACATCCAGCCCCAACCGGACAGGTACCAATCGGGATACTTGCTGGCATTTTGCGCCAGTTTGAGCTGCTTGGAATCGGTGACAATCGCCAGCATGGTCAGCAGCCGCGAAAAGGCCTGCTGTTCGGACGCGATATCCTGGCCATCTTCCAGCTTTTTACCGGCCGAACGCAAGATTCCGCGGATCATTTTCTCGACCTTGGCCTCGCTCAGCACCATGGCCTTGCCGTCAAAATCGACTTTGACCGTAGGGGTGTCCACGGCGGCGTGAACCACAGTGGTCTTGCCATCCTTGCCGGGCTCAAAAGTCAGTTTGATGGTCGCGGGAGAATCGCCATCGCCCGGCATGGTATAGAGAACTTCGCCATCGGCGGGCTTGCTGCGGACCACTTTCAGGCCCGGAAACATTCCGGAAATATCGGTTTCGACCCCGGCGTGGTCAAACACCGCCTCAACCTTGTCGACCGGCCGCGCGACCTTCATGGTGAAGTCCTCGTTCCCGCGCCCGCAGGCGGCCAGCAGCAGGCTGGCGAAGGTTACGAGCAGGATCCGATGCAGCATGGCCGCCCCCAATTAGCAGATGTTCAGCCACCGCCTTTTAGTTTGAAATCACTAACATGCGGTTTGCGCGCTTGCCCCGCACGGGATTTGGCCCTAAATGGCGCTTAAGTGGCCGCTCCGCAAAGGGGCGGCCCTTCTTATTTCTGACGGAGAAGACCCGTGACCAACCCGACCCCGCTGATGCCGCATGCCACTGCCTCGTGGCTGGTAGACAACACCGCGCTGAGCTTTGAACAGATCGCCGAATTCTGCGGACTGCACATTCTTGAAGTGAATGCGATGGCCGATGATCTGGCTTCGTCGAAGTATACCGGTCGCGATCCGGTCCGTTCGGGCGAACTGACCATGGCCGAAATCGAAAAAGGCCAGGCTGACGCAGCCTATTCGCTAGTCATGCAAAAAGCCCCGGTCAATGTCAGCCGGACCAAGGGTCCGCGCTATACCCCGGTGTCCAAGCGGCAGGATAAGCCCGATGGCATCGCCTGGATCCTGCGCAGCCATCCGGAAATCTCCGATGCCCAGATTGGCAAGCTGATCGGCACCACCCGCAACACCATCGCCGCCATCCGCGATCGCAGCCACTGGAACATCACCAATATCCAGCCCAAAGATCCGGTGACGCTGGGCCTGTGCAGCCAGCGCGAACTGGACGCCATCGTGGCCAAGGCGGCGAAGAAGGCTGGGCTGATCGATCAGGCCGGTGATGATGCGCGGCTGGGCGATGACCGCGCCTCGCTGATTGAGGAACTGCGGGCCGAACGCGATGCCGCGACCAAGCTGGCCGGTGAAGCCGCGCAAGAAGCCGAAGCAGCGGCCTGGCTCGAAGCCAAGCGCGCGGCAGAGGCGGCTGGACCGGTTGAAGCTGCAACCGAAGAATAGGCTTCGCGGCGAAACGGCCTACTCTTTTGCCAGCCATTGGCATAAGCTGGGCTGATGGATAGCCCTTCTTCTGCCGCCGAAATCTGGCACGCCCACTATGCCCATCCGGGATCGTGGGATACCGTGTTCCCGCCGCTCAGCCTGCCCGATATGTTCGCTGCCGCAGCCGCGCAGCGCGGCGCGGCGCCATTGGTCGATTTCATCGGGCGGCGCTTTTCCTATGCGCAGCTGTTTGCGCAGGCGCAGGCCTTTGCCGCCGGATTGCAAGCGCTGGGGATCGGCAAGGGCGACCGGGTCGGGCTCTACCTGCCCAATGTCCCGATCTATATTTCGGCCTATTATGGCGCGGCCATGGCTGGGGCAACGCTGGTCAATTTCAGCCCGCTCTACACCGCGCACGAACTGGCGGCGCAGGTTGAGGATTCGGGTACCCGGCTGCTGGTGACGCTCAATTCGTCAGCCTTGCTGCCAACCGCGCTGGAAGTGCAACGCACGTCTTCGCTCGAAACACTGGTGGTCGGCTCGCTCGGCGCGATGCTGCCGCTGACCAAGCGGGTGCTGCTGGCACTGCTTGGCCGCAAGGCGCTCAGCCCGATCCCACCGGCCGCCAACGTGCTGCGTTGGGAAGCGGTGCTGGGGAAAGACCCGTCAGCGCCGGTGCCGCTCGATCCCGAAACCGACCTGGCGCTGCTGCAATATACCGGCGGGACCACCGGGGTGCCGAAAGGCGCGATGCTGACCCATCAAAACATCACCGCCAATGCCCGGCAAGTGGTGGCAATCGACCCGCAAATTGGCCAGCGCGACGTGATCATGGGGGTGCTGCCGCTGTTCCATGTCTTTGCCAATGTCTGCGTGCTCAATCGGACTGTGTTGGCGGGCGGATGTATCGCGATGTTGCCGCGGTTCGATGCCGGGCAAGCGCTGAAAACACTGGCGCGGGTTCGGGCCACCGCTTTTCCGGGGGTGCCGACGATGTATCAGGCGCTGCTCGATCACCCGCAAGCGGCCAAGACCGATTTCTCCAGTCTGCGGGTCTGCATTTCGGGCGGCGCGCCGTTGCCGCTGCCGGTCAAGTCCCGGTTCGAAGCGCTCAGCGGCGCGCGACTGGTCGAAGGCTATGGCCTGACCGAATGTTCAGGCGTGGCTTCGGTCAATCCCTATGAAGGGCTGGAGCGCCCCGGCACGATCGGCCAGCCGGTCCCGGCAACCCGGATGCGCCTGCTCGACCGTGAGGATCCCACCCGCGATGCTCCAGCGGGCCAGCCGGGCGAGCTGGCCATTCAGGGGCCGCAAGTGATGCAAGGCTATTGGCAGCGGCCTGACGCTGCCGCCATTGCCTTTGCCATGCGGCCCGATGGGCGCTGGCTGCGGACCGGCGATGTCGCGACGATTGATGCAGAAGGCTACATTGCGATCGTTGACCGGATCAAGGACATGATCGCAGTCGGCGGCTTCAAAGTCTTCCCCAGCCAGGTCGAAGCCGTGCTGGAAGAGCATCCCTCGGTCAAGGAAGTGCTGGTGATCGGCGTGCCCAACGAACGAATGGGCGAAATGCCGCGGGCGTTCGTGACGCTGCGGGACGGAGCGACTGAGGAGGGCGCGGCGCTGCGCGATTGGCTCAACCAGCGCGTCGGCAAGCACGAACGGGTCGATGCGGTGGTGGTCCGAGCAAGCCTGCCCAAGACGATGATCGGCAAGCTGGATCGCAAAAGCTTGCGCGAAGAGCTGGCGAAAGAGGGTTAGAGCAAAAGTACGCAACCAAACCGATCCTCTCCATTTTCGACGAATGTCGCAAATGGGGAGGAACTAACGGGGCTGCTGCGCCGCCTTAACCCGCCGGGAACGCTACGACGGCGCTGTCTTCGCCGACCGCGCGCGGGGCAAAGCGGCCATCGACTTGCGCGCCTTGTTCGATGGTCAGCGAATCGTAATGGACATCGCCCTGAATGCGGGCGCTTTTCAACACGACCAGATCGCGGACGTTGATCGTGCCTTTGACAGTGCCTGAAAGCCGGGCGCTTTCGGCCTTGACCGCGCCGACAATCTCGCCGCTCTCACCCTGCACCAGCGCGGTGCACGAAACGTCGCCCTCGACGTGGCCGTCGATGTGCAGATCGGCCGAGGCGTGGACATTGCCCTT
Organism: Novosphingobium sp.; assembly: GCA_031375125.1. GTDB lineage: Bacteria > Pseudomonadota > Alphaproteobacteria > Sphingomonadales > Sphingomonadaceae > Novosphingobium. The sequence continues at coordinate 4,065 of JANMHL010000366.1, forward strand.
AATCCGGATATCGGCGCCGAACACGGAAAAGGTCGAATTGGCCATGGGTTTACCTGCTGCGCTGCGCGGCGGTTGCGCCGGTTTCTTGGAAAACATGGGGGACAGCCTCAAGGAAGGGGCGGGGATTGACGGGACGATCGCCCACCCGGACTTCGAAATGCAGGTGCGGCCCGGTTGAGCGGCCGGTGCTGCCGATCAGGCCGATCTGTTCGCCCGGCTGGACCAGCTTGCCAACGACGGTGCGAAAGCCCGACATATGGGCATAGCGGGTGACCAGACCATTGCCGTGGTTGATTTCGACCACGTTGCCGTAACCCGATTTCCAGCCAACAAAGCTGACAAGCCCGCGCGCGGCGGCATAGATCGGCGCGCCCAGCGGCCCGCGGAAATCAAGCCCCGGATGGAAATCGCCGCCGCCGGTGAACGGATCGGCGCGGTAGCCAAAACCGGATGAGATATATTCAAGGCTGGCGGGCAGCGCCTGTGGCAGCCCGGCGACCGAACGTTCCAGCGCATCCATCCGCGCCAGGCTGAGCCCGAAGCGCTGAAACCGGGGATCGACCGAGCCATCGGCGGCGGTTGCCAGCACCGACAGCGGGCCACCTTGGGCCGAACGATCGTCAAGCGCGGCCAGCATCGCCTGCGGATTGAGACCGAGCTTGGCCAGTCGGTCGGCTGCTGCTGCAGAACGGCGGTCAGCGGCGCGGGTCAGCCCTTCGATCAGCGCCAGTTGGCGGGCCTCTATTTCGGCCAGAGCAGCCGCTTCGGGCAGAACCAGGCTGACCTTGTTGATCGTTTTGGCGGCTTCGGAACGCGAATCAGAGACGGTCTCGCCGGTTTTGGCGTCTGTCGGCAAGTCACCCAGATGAGTCTGCACAACCTTGTCGATGAAATCCTGACGGCGCTTGAGATCGCCGGCGACTTTGCCCAGATCGCCGCGATATTCGCTGACCCGGCTTTCAGCGGTGGCCACTTTGGCTTCGCGATCAAGCAGGCTTTGCCGGTCCTGATTCGCCAGAAAGCTGGCCAGGGCCATGCCGCTGATTGTCAGGATCCAGAACAACAGCAAGCCGCCAGCCACCGCAGCGGCGATCATCTGAACCCGCGCGGAAACCTTGATAAAGCGGACCTGCCCCTCAGATCGCATGAAAAATTCACGATCCGGAAACCAGCTCCGCAACCGGGCGACAAGCCCGTTGGCGGCAATGTTTGGCAAAGCGACCCCTCAGCCCTTCGTTAAACTGTTGTCAGGCCCGCTAGCAGCTAGATTTCGGGATAGCGAATCCAAGCGGGCACGGACTCGCCGAATCGAACGAGTCACGGGATGAGTCGTTTTTAGCCACGGAACATTGCCGCAAACGATTGCAGCGGCGCCAGCAGCGGCGGTGACAAGCCGGGCGCAGGATGTTAGGCGCGGTGACACCATGAACCACTCCCCTTCAGACAGCGAAACCCCGCAGGAACTGGTCACCCGGCTGGCCACCGCTGGGCGCGCTGCGCAGCGAATGCTGGCGCGGCTGGACCATGACGCCAAAGCCACTGCGCTGCAGGCGGCAGCCGCGGCGCTGCGGCACGATCAGGCCGCGATTCTCGCCGCCAATGCGCTCGATCTGGCCGATGGGCAGGCTGCCGGATTGACGCCAGCGATGCTCGACCGGCTGATGCTTGATCCAGCGCGGCTGAGCGGAATTGCAGATGCGGTCGAGGCGATTGCGCAGCTGCCCGATCCGGTTGGCCAGGTGATCGACGCATCGCAGCGCCCCAACGGGCTGGCGCTCAGCCGAGTCCGGGTACCGGTCGGGCTGATCGGGATTATCTATGAAAGCCGCCCCAACGTGACCGCCGATGCCGCCGCGCTGTGCTTTGCCTCGGGCAATGCGGTGCTGCTGCGCGGGGGCAGCGAAGCGGTTCGTTCCAACCGCGCGATCCATGCGGCGCTGGTGCGCGGGCTGGAAAGCGCCGGGGTTCCGGGCGCGGCAGTGCAATTGCTGCCCACGCAGGACCGCGCGGCAGTTGGTGCGATGCTGGGCGCGGCGGGCTTAATCGACATGATCGTGCCGCGCGGCGGGAAAAGCCTGGTTGCGCGGGTTCAGGCCGATGCCCGGGTGCCGGTGCTGGCGCATCTGGATGGGATCAACCATACCTATATCCATTCTGCTGCCGATCCCGCGAAAGCCGTGCAAATTGCGGTCAATGCCAAACTGCGCCGCACCGGGATCTGCGGCGCGATGGAAACGCTGCTGCTTGATGTGCAGTTCCCATCGTCGCAAGCGGTGGTTGCCGCGTTGCTTGATGGTGGGTGCGAATTGCGCGGCGATGCCCGGGCGATGGCGCTCGATTCGCGGATCGGCCCGGCGAGCGCTGAGGACTGGGACACCGAATACCTCGATAGGACGCTTTCAGTCGCGGTTGTGGACGGTTTGGACGCGGCTCTGCAGCATATTGCAGCCCATGGCTCGCAGCACACCGAAGCGATTGTTTCCGAAGATAAAAATGCCACTGAGCGGTTTTTGAACGAAGTCGACAGCGCCATTGTCATGGCCAACGCCTCAACCCAATTTGCCGATGGCGGCGAATTCGGGCTCGGCGCGGAAATCGGGATTGCCACCGGCAGGCTCCACGCGCGCGGGCCGGTCGCTTTGGAAGGGCTCACCACCTACAAGTGGCTGGTGCGTGGTACGGGGCAGGTAAGGCCCTGAAAACGGTCGGCCTTTTGGGTGGGAGCTTTAACCCCGCGCATGGCGGCCACCGCCGGATCAGCCTGTTCGCGCTGGACGCTTTGGGGTTGGACGCGGTTTGGTGGCTGGTCTCACCCGGCAATCCGCTCAAACCCAAAGCCGGAATGGCGCCGCTATCCGCCCGGCTCGGCTCGGCTCGGCAGCAGGCCCGCCGCGCGAGAATCGTTCCGACCGCAATCGAACGCGAACTGGGCACGCGCTATACGGTCGATACGCTGCGCAAGCTGCAGGCGCGCTATCCCAAATACCGCTTCATCTGGCTGATGGGCAGCGACAATCTGGTCCAGTTTGACCAGTGGAAAGCCTGGCGCAGCGTGGCCCACACCATGCCGATTGCGGTTATCGCCCGTCCGGGCTATGAGGGTGCTGCCCGGGCGAGCCTCGCCGGGGCTTGGCTCGGCCGATACCGGCGGTCCGCAGCCAGTCTGAAACACCGGGCAGGATGGAGCGCACCCGCGCTGATACATTTGCGTTTCGATCCCGATCCGCGTTCGGCAACAGCCATTCGCCGCGCCGATCCAGACTGGGCCAACCGCTTTCGCGGCCAGAGCCTGAGGGATAGTTTGACGCACCATCCAGTCGACCCCGACATCGCATGATTTCCCCTGCGAAGCCCGCTTAGAGGAGCCGTTTCCGCTCAAATGACGCCTGATTCCGCCAATATTGCCCCAGTCGATCCAGCCGCCACGGCTGCCGCTGCGGCTGTCCCGCTGCCCGATTCAGAACCCGGCTCGCTCCACGAACTGGTGCTGCAGTCGCTCGACGACGATCAGGCGCAGGAGATCGTCTCGATCCCGCTCGAAGGCAAAAGCTCGATCGCCGATCACATGGTGATCGCCTCAGGCCGCTCAACCCGTCAGGTCGCCGCGATGGCCCAGAAAATGGCCGAACGAATCAAGCACGGCGGCTTCGGCCACGTCCGGATCGAAGGCCTGCCGGCCGCCGATTGGGTGCTGGTTGACGCCGGTGATGTGGTGATTCACCTGTTCCGCCCCGAAGTGCGCACGTTCTACAACCTTGAGCGGATGTGGGCGTTTGGGGACAGCCTCGGCGAGGCCTAAGCTGCGCCATGCTGCTCCATGTCATTGCCCGGGGCAAAATCGGCCGTTCACCCGAAGCAGAGCTGGTCGAGCGCTATGCCAAACGGATCGTCTGGCCGCTCAAACTAACCGAATTGCCTGACGTCGGCGGAGCTGTTCCGCCACCGGTGCAGACCCCGATGCGCGAAGTCCTGCTCGATGAGCATGGCACGGTGATGTCCTCCGAAGCGTTCGCTGCGCTGCTTGGCCGCTGGCGTGACGACGGCGTGCGCGAAGCGCGGTTCCTGATTGGCGCCGCCGATGGCCATGGCGCGGCAGCGCGCGAGAAAGCCGATCTGCTGCTCGGGTTCGGAGCAATGACCTGGCCGCACCTGTTGGTCCGGGCGCTGCTGGCCGAACAATTGTGGCGTGCGACCAGCATTCTTGCTGGTCATCCCTATCACCGTTCGGGATAAGGACCGGCGATGACTGGCCGCTTGATCCTGACCTGCCTGACCGCTGCAGCGCTGCTGCTGGGGGCTCAGCTGGGTCTGGCGCAGAACCAGCCGCTGCAAGGAATCGAAACGGCGGAGGACGCGCAAAAGGCGCTGGCTGAGGCCGATGCCCAAGGGAAAGACGCCCGCGCCCGGGCCGAAGCATTGGAAGCGCGGGCTACCATCGCAGTCGCCGCCGCTGATAAAACCGCGCAAGAGGCCGCCGCGCTGGCCGCCCGAATTCAGGAATCCGAAGCGCAAATCGCGGCCAACGAAGCCAGGATCCGCCTGATTGAACAGCAACGCGCGGCGCTGCGGGTTGAACTGGCGCAGCGCCAGCGCCCGCTGGTGGAACTGACTGCCGCGTTGCAGCGCCTGTCGCGGCGTCCCGCAGTGCTTTCACTGCTGCGCCCCGGCTCGCTGCAGGACGCGGTCTATCTGCGCGCGGTGCTGGAAACGATGTTGCCGCAGGTCGAACGCCGCACCGCCGGGTTGCGCGCCGCGATTGCGCGGGGCAAGGCCCTGCAGGCTCAAGCCGAGCAGGCCAGCGCCGATCTGCGCGCCAGTCAGGGCGAACTGGGCCGCCGCCGTCAGACGCTGGCCGCGCTCGAAGCGCGCCAACGGCTCGAATCGCGCAGCGCCAGCAGCAGCGCTGACCGGGAGGCCGAACGGGCGCTGGCCCTGGCCGAGCAAGCCCGCGATCTGGGCGGATTGGTCGGTGAACTCGACAAGGCTGGGCGGCTGCGCGGGCAATTGGCGGCGCTGCCGGGGCCAGTAATGCGGCCTGCTCAACCGCAGGCGGCGCAGGTTGCGGCGGTGGCAGAGGCTAGGGCGCTACCCAGCAATGCGCCCGCGCAATACCTGCTCCCAGTTTCCGGGCGGCTGGTCACCGGCTTCGGCGCGAGCGTTCCGGGCCAGGTCCAATCGCGCGGGATCTCGATCGCCTCGCGCAGCGGCGCTCAGGTTGTGGCGCCCGCTGCGGGCCGGGTCGTCTTTGCTGGGCCCTATCAGGGTTACGGCACGATCGTGATCATTGAACACGGCGGCGGCTGGACCTCGCTGGTGACGGGATTGGCCGTGCTCGATACCCGGGTCGGGCGCGATCTGGTGGCAGGTTCGCCGCTGGGACAGGCCGGCCCCGGCCGACCGGTGCTCAGTCTGGAATTGCGCAAGGACGGCGCTCCGGTCAATCCGCTCGATTTTTTGAATCACTAAACGCCATCTGGCGTTAACCTGCACTGCGCGATACATTGCGCCTGCAATTTGATGAGGCCTTTGCCCGATGAAACTCGCTTCCCTGCTTCGCGCCACCGCGCTGGTTTCTGCTGTGGCGTTGATTCCCGCCACCACCGCTGGTCTGGCGGCAGTCGATGGCCGCGCCTCGGCGCAGTTTGAACGGCTCGCCACGGTCTATCAGCTGGTCAAGATCCGCTATGTCGAGAAGGTCACGGACGAAAAGCTGGAAGAGGGCGCAATCGACGGAATGCTGTCCGCGCTCGATCCGCATTCGTCCTACGTTTCGGGCGCCTCGATGCAGCGGCTCAACACCATGATCGATGGCAACTATTCGGGCCTCGGCCTGTCGGTCGGGATGGAGGACGGCGCGGTCAAAGTGATCGCCCCGATGAAAGGCAGCCCGGCCGAAGCCG
>JANMHL010000376.1:0-8253 GCA_031375125.1 Novosphingobium sp.
CGTGCGGCCGTCGGGCGAAAGGAGGACGGAGGTCATGAGGCCGAGCGAGCCGAAGCCCTGGGCGACGATGTCGCTCTGGACGTCGCCATCGTAGTTCTTGCAGGCCCAGACATAGCCGCCGCTCCACTTGAGCGCGGAGGCCACCATGTCGTCGATCAGGCGATGCTCATAGACGATGCCGGCCGCTTTGAACTTGTCGGCGAACTCCGCCTCGAACACTTCCTGGAAGATATCCTTGAAGCGGCCGTCATAGGCCTTGAGGATGGTGTTCTTGGTCGACAGGTAGACCGGCCAGCCGAGGTTGAGCCCGTAGTTGAGCGAAGCGCGGGCGAAATCGCGGATCGAATCGTCAAGATTGTACATCGCCAGCGCCACGCCGGGGCTGGGGAACTGGAAAACTTCCTCGTCGATCTTGCTGCCATCGTCGCCTTCCCAGACCAGCCGCAGCTTGCCGGGGCCGGGGACGAGGAAATCGGTCGCCTTGTACTGATCGCCAAAGGCGTGACGGCCGACCACGATCGGGTCAGTCCAGCCCGGGATCAGCCGCGGCACGTTCTTCATGACGATCGGTTCGCGGAACACCACGCCGCCTAGAATGTTGCGGATCGTGCCGTTGGGGCTCTTCCACATTTTCTTGAGATGGAATTCCTTCACCCGGTCTTCGTCCGGGGTGATCGTGGCGCATTTCACGCCGACGCCGTAGAGCTTGATCGCATTGGCGCTGTCGACCGTGATCTTGTCGTTGGTTTCATCGCGCTTTTCGACCGAAAGATCGTAATATTTCAGATCGATGTCGAGATAGGGCAGGATCAGCTGTTCGCGGATCCACTGCCAGATGATGCGGGTCATCTCATCGCCGTCCATTTCGACGACGGGGTTTTTCACCTTGATCTTGGCCATGTTTGCTGACGCCTCATCCGAGCTGGGGAAGATTTATTTGCCCCCTTAGCAGAGCCAAGGCGCTGTGCAAGTAAGGGCTGGACGCGGGCGGCAGGCGGGCTTAATCGTACGGTTAAATAGCTTGCTGAGAGGAACCGAAACATGAGCGAAGCCCCCGAAGTGATGACCGAAGTCGAAGATGGCGTTCTGATCGTCACGATGAACCGGCCCGAAGCCAAGAACGCGATGAACAAGGCGCAGGCCGAAGGCATTTCGGCGGCGATGGACCGGCTGGAGGCCGATCCCGAGCTGCGCTGCGCAATCCTGACCGGGGCAGGCGGCACGTTCTGTTCGGGGATGGACCTCAAGGGCTTTCTGCGCGGCGAACGCCCCAGCATCGAAGGGCGCGGCTTTGGCGGCCTGACCGAATGGACCCCGACCAAGCCGGTGATTGCGGCGGTTGATGGCTATGCTTTGGCCGGCGGTATGGAACTGGCGCTCAGTTGCGATCTGATCGTCGCCAGCGCCTCGTCGAAATTCGGCATTCCCGAAGCCAAGCGCGGGCTGGCCGCTGCGGCTGGCGGCTTGATCAAGCTGCCCCGCCAGATCCCGCCGCGGATCGCGATGGAACTGGCGCTGACCGGCGATTTCATCACTGCCCAGCGCGCCTACGATCTGGGCTTCGTCAACCGGGTGGTCGAAGGCCCATCGCTCGAAGCGGCCAAGGAACTGGCCCGCGCGGTCGCCGCCAACGGCCCGCTGGCGCTGATCGCCTCCAAAGCAATCATCCGCGATTCGCACAGCTGGAGCGATGCAGAAATGTGGGCCAAGCAGGCCAGCTATATCGCCCCGGTGTTCGTCAGTGAGGACGCCCGCGAAGGCTCGCTGGCCTTTGCCGAAAAGCGCAAGCCGAACTGGCAGGGGAAGTAACTTCTAGATCCTTTCCATTTTTGACGAATGTCACAAATGGGGAGGTGGATCGTCCGAAGGACGAGATGGAGGGGCTTGGACGCCAGCGTCGATACCCCTCCGTCACCGCTTCGCGGCGCCACCTCCCCATTTGCACTTCGTGAAAACGGGAAGGACCTTAGGATCCGATTTGCGTCTGAGAATCAAAAAGGCCCCGGAAATCCGGGGCCTTTTTCATGAATGGTGGGCGTAGCAAGGATTGAACTTGCGACCCCTACGATGTCAACATAGTGCTCTACCACTGAGCTATACGCCCGCACCATTCAGGTCTGCCCGAGACCGTCGCCCCGGGCAGGGGAGCGCCATTAACGAGGCTCCCCCGATAAGGCAAGGTGTTAGATTGAAGCCTGCGCCTGCCCACCGAAAATTCGTTCCACTTCCATCACCAGATCCTTCAGATGGAACGGCTTGGACAGCACTTTGGCCTGCGGTGCTTCGCGGCTGGCCTTGAGCGTTACGGCGGCAAAACCGGTAATAAACATCACTTTGGTCCGGGGGCTAACCTCGGCGCAGCGCTGGGCCAGTTCGATCCCGTCCATTTCGGGCATGACGATGTCTGACAGCAGCAGATCGAAATCGCCGTCCAGCAGCAGCGGCAGAGCCGCCGTGCCGCGATCAACCGCGACCACGTCATAGCCGGCGTTTTGCAACGCCCGGGCCAGATAGGTGCGCATGGCTTCTTCGTCTTCGGCAAGGAGGATGCGGATCATCGCGGGCCTTTTCATATCGAATTGCAGCTGTTCGGCGGGTCAGCCGGGGTGGAAGTCAGCGCTATACACCTGGTCCGGTTAACAATCCGCAGCCATTTTGCACTTCCCAGCTTTGACACGGCCCGCCGCGCAGGCCAACTTTGCCGTGATGCCAGATCAACCCCGCCCCTCCAGCGATTCGCTGCTCCAGCGCGGCGGCGCGATTCCCGGGGAGCCGGGATTGGCCGCATTCAGCCTGACCATGCCGCAGCCATCGGCGCTGCCGGTCTTGATCGCGGTGCCGCACGCCGGCCGGGCCTATCCGGGCGCAGTGATCGAACAAATGCGCAATCCAGGCTCTTCGACACTCAAGCTGGAGGATCGCTATGCCGACCGGCTGGGCGAGGCGGTGGCCCGCGCAACCGGGGCAGCGCTGCTGGTGGCCCATGCCCCGCGGGCGATGATTGATCTCAACCGCGCGGCCGATGATGTCGATTGGGAGATGATCGCGCACGATCAGGCCGATCTGCCGGGCGGCGGCAAGCCCCCCGGCCTGCGGGTGCGCAGCGGGCTCGGCCTGATCCCGCGCCGCCTTGCGGGGATTGGTGAGCTGTGGAAGCAGCCGCTTGGCGAGGCTGAATTGGCGGAGCGGATTGGATCGATCCACGCGCCTTATCACGCCTGTTTGGCCGAAAGCCTGGCGCAGCTGCGGGCGCGCTGGGGGGCGGCGCTGCTGCTTGATCTGCATTCGATGCCGCCGATCAGCCCACGCGGGCAGGCGGCAGGGGCCGAATTTGTGCTGGGCGACCGTTTCGGGGCAAGCTGCCACGGGACATTGGTGGCGAGCTGCTTTGGCTATTTTGCGCAAAGCGGCCGCAAGGCGGCGCACAACCGCCCCTATGCCGGGGGCTATGTGCTCGAACGCCATGCCAACAGCGATCTTGGCGCGCACGCGCTGCAGCTGGAAATCGACCGGACCAGCTACCTTGATTCGCGGATGGCTGAACCGGGGCCGGGGTTCGATGCGATGGTGACACTGCTGACGGGGCTGGTTCGGCGGCTGGCCAGCGAAGTCGCCGATCTGGGGCAGGCCACTGGCTGGGCCAACGCCGCGCAATAACGCCGCATAAAAAACCACCTCGTGCAGTTGCACGAGGTGGCCAAGGTTCAGGGAGGTGGTACACTTTCGTGCACCGAGCCCTGCCAGACCATGAGGGAAGCCCGGCAAGACAAATGTATGATATGCCTGTCCGCCGCTCGATGCAAGAGGCAGACAGGCATATCCAATTCAGGTGTCTGAAACGGTTGCTTTGTTTGGCTGGATCAGTTCGGCAGTGCCGGGATCGGGCCCTTGCCCTGCTGAACCTGCCGGGCGAACACTTCGCTCATGTGTTCAAGGCTGAACAGGTGGGCGAAAATCAGCGCCAACATACCGTTCTGGTTCATCGTGCGCAGCACATCACCGCGCAGATCGCGCAGCTTTTCCTGATCGACCATCTTGAAACCGCGATAGACGAACGGCTGTTCGTTGCCGGCCTGCTGGATCGAAACTTCGCCGTCCATCAGCAGGTCGTGCTTGACCAGTTCATCGACGAACGACTGGGTGCGGAAGCCCGCTTCTTCGAAATTGCGGCAGAAATCGAGTGTGGCCTTGCAGCTTTCGCTCGGCTGGTCGCCGTCAAACAGCGCGGCGCCGCCTTCGAATTCACCCACCAGATCGCTGGTCGGATCAAAGCACAGCGAAAGCTCTTCGGTTTCCGGGGTCAGCTTGGCCAGCATGAACGGATAGCGGCGGGCGTAGGCCGGAACATAGATCGGCGAATCAAGCTTGCCATCGGCGTCGAAAAAGGTGTTCACGCCTTCGTTCAGGCCCATCAGCCCCAGCGGCACCGGGTTTTCCGCAGCCGAGAAGACGATCGGGAAATGGCGCGAGGCGTGGACGAATTCTTCGGCGGTCAGCGGAATGGCGTGCTGGCCAACCATCCACGTTGCGTTTTCGGTGATTCGGCTGCTCCAGGCCGCGTGGTCACGGCTGTTGAGCGGCATCAGGTCCTTGTAGAACAGCGGCAGGGGGCTGGCTTGCGGCGCACTGGCCATGGGTTTCTCTCCGAATCGTGTTGGTTGCAACCGACCCCGGGAACGCCAAGGCTGGCACGAACGCGCGCCTTTAAGCGTTTGGCGGCGTTGGTGCAAGCGCCAGCAATTTGCCGGGGTTGAACAGTCCCACCGGATCGAGCGCCGCCTTGACGCTCCGCATCAACGCGAGCTGGACCGGATCGCCCAGCCGTTCCAGTTCAGCCAGCTTCATCTGGCCGATCCCGTGCTCGGCCGAAATCGTCCCGTGCCACTGGCTGACCAGATCGTGGACCATCCGGCTGATCGCCTTGCCGTCGCCCGCTTCCCAGCTGCCGCGCGGGGCACCCGGCGGGGCGAGGACATGAAAGTGGACATTGCCGTCGCCCAGATGGCCAAAGCCAAAGGCGTGGACGCCGGGCCAGCGCTGTTCAATTGCGGGCACGGCGGCGGTGATGAAATCGGCCATCCGGTCCACTGGAACCGCGATATCGTGCTGCATCGCCGGGCCCTTGGCGCGCTCTGCCGGGGAAATCGAATCGCGCAAGGTCCAGAACGCTTCGGCCTGCGTTTCTGATGCGGCAATCGCGGCGTCGTCCAACATTCCCTGTTCCAGTGCGGCACCCAGCATGGCCTCACCCAACGGTGCCGGATCGTCCCCGGCCAGTTCGATCAGCGCGTGCCAAGCGTGCTGCCCGGCCAGCGGCGCGCGGGCATCGGGCAGATAGGCCAGCACCGCAGCGAGGCACGATTGCGGCAGAACCTCAAACCCCTCCAGCAGATCGCCTGCCGCGTTCTGGCAATGCAGCAGCAGCGCGCGCGCCTGCTGGACTGAGCCAAGCCCGGCCCAGATCACCTGCCGGGCCGCAGCCGCCGGGACCAGCCGCAGCGTTGCCGCGGTGATGATCCCCAGCGTCCCTTCGCTGCCGATAAACAGCTGCTTCAGATCAAACCCGCGGTTGTCTTTCGAGAGCGGGGTCAGCGCCGAATAGATCGAGCCGTCGGCCAGTACCGCTTCGATCCCCAGCACTTGCGCCCGCATTGATCCGTGGCGCAGCACCTGCGTTCCGCCCGCATTGGTGGCGATCAGCCCGCCGATTGTCGCACTGCCTTTGCCGCCAAGCGTCAGCGGAAAGCGCAGGCCCTGTGCCGCAGCCGCTTCGTGCAGGTTTTGCAGCACGACGCCCGCATCGCAAACGACGGTGCGGGCCTGTGGGTCGAGCGCGCGGATCGCGGTCATCCGGCGGGTTGAAAGCAGCAGCGCCGCACCGCTGGTGTCGGGTGTTGCACCGCCCGACATCCCGCTGTTCCCGCCCTGCGGCACAATCGGCACTCCATGGCGCGCGCAGATCCCGACCAGCGCCGCCAGTTCCTGCGCGTTGGCGGGCGAGGCCATGGCCCGCGCTGCGCCGGTATAGCGCCCGCGCCAGTCGGTCAGCCAGGGCGCCAGCACTTGCGCATCGCGGGTCAGCCCGCGCGGGCCCAGCAGGCCAGCGGCCTCGGCCAGAAAGGGATCGGCACCAAAGTTCATTGCGCGCTGCTATGGCACAGGGCAGGGGCACCTTGCCAGTGCTTGCCGCTTGGGGTTAAGCGGTGGTTCAATCTTGGGCGTTATAGAACCGGGGCATGGCAACTTTCGCGCACATTTTGGCACCGCTGATGCTGTTGCTGCCCGCGCTCGGCATGGTTGAGGCGCCGCGCGATCTGCCCATTCAGGCCGAAAGCCACCAACCCGAAAAGGCCGAGCAGGTTTCAATCCAGCAGCGGGTTACGATCCGGGTCAGCCCGCGTTCGGCGCCGATGACGCCGATGCTGTTCGACAACGAACTGGTCACCGCGCGCGGGCCCCGCTTTATCGAGCGCAAGATCGGCGATTGCCTGCCGATTGCGGCGATCGCGGGGGTGCAACCAATTGATAATTCACGCTTACTGCTGACGCTGAATGATCGCCGGATGATCACAGTCAAGCTTGAAAAGGGCTGTCAGGGGCGCGAGTTTTATTCGGGCTTTATTGTCGCCAGAAACGCCGATGCGCAGATCTGCGTCAAGCGGGACCGGCTGCAATCGCGCAGTGGCACCGCCTGCCAGGTTACCGGCTTTCGTCAGTTGATCCAGATCGGCGAATAAGCCTGCTGGGCAAGGCAACACCGCCCCGCGCATTTCCTTGACTTTTGCCGCCATTCCCGCCTAGGGCGCGGCTCACGCCTGCGCTGCTTGGGGGTCTCCCCTGACCGGACCGGCGCGGTTTCCCTTCTAACAATTGAATGTGCCCATGAAATTTGCCGATATCGGCCTCTCCGACGAATTGCTCGCTGCGGTCCACGCCAAGGGCTATGACACGCCCACCGCCATTCAGGCGCAGGCGATCCCCAGCGTGCTGATGATGAAAGACATCATTGGCGTAGCCCAGACCGGGACCGGCAAAACCGCCAGCTTTGTGCTGCCGATGATCGACATTCTGGCCCATGGCCGCCGCCGCGCGCTGATGCCGCGGAGCCTCATTCTTGAGCCGACCCGCGAACTGGCAGCCCAGGTTGCGGATGAATTCGCGCTCTATGGCGTCAACCACGATCTCAAGATGGCGCTGCTGATTGGCGGCGTGCAGATGGGCGATCAAGTCAAGGCGCTGAAAGACGGCGTCGACGTGCTGATCGCCACCCCGGGCCGCCTGATGGACCTGTTCGAACGCGGCAAGATCCTGCTCACGGGCTGCGATCTGCTGGTGATCGATGAGGCGGATCGGATGCTCGACATGGGCTTTATCCCCGATATCGAAACGATCTGCTCCAAACTTCCGGCCCAGCGCCAGACCCTGTTGTTCAGCGCGACCATGCCGCCGCCGATCAAAAAGCTGGCCGACAAGTTCCTGACCAATCCCAAATATATCGAAGTGGCCCGGCCCGCCTCAACCAACACCCAGATCGTCCAGTTCAAGGTGCCGGTGGCCAGCGCGCGGGCTAAGCGCGATGTGCTGCGGACCTTGCTGCGGACCGACGACGTCAAGACCGCGATGATCTTTTGCAACCGCAAGACTACCGTGCGTGATCTGGCCAAGAACCTTAAGCAAAGCGGGTTTTCGGCCGGCGAGATTCATGGCGACATGGACCAGTCGGCCCGAATTGCAGAGCTTGACCGGTTCAAGGACGGCTCGATCAACATCCTGTGCTGCAGCGACGTTGCCGCGCGCGGGCTGGATGTGAAGGGCGTGAGCCATGTCTTCAACTTCGATACGCCCTGGCACCCGGACGACTACGTCCACCGCGTTGGCCGGACCGGCCGCGCTGGCGCCACGGGCCGCGCGTTCACGCTGATCGCGCCGGAAGACGCCGAAGCCATCGGCAATGTCGAAAAGCTGACCGGCGGCAAGCTGACGGTGTTCGAAGTGGGGCAGGGCGCCAAACCCGCTGCAACGAGCGAAGCCAAATCCGAACGCGCCGAGAAGCCCGAACGCAAACCCCGCGAACCGCGCGAAGAACGCGAACCGCGCGCTGCCCGTCCGCCGCGTGAACCGCGTGCACCGCGGCCCGATCCAGCTGAACGCGCCACTCCTGAAGCGGCACCCGAAGCCGAAGCCAGCGCCCCGCGTCAGGCCGAGGATCGCGCCCCGCGCCAAGACCGTCCCAAGCGTGACGGGACCAAAGCG
>JANMHL010000392.1:0-9471 GCA_031375125.1 Novosphingobium sp.
GCAAAGGCGCTGAGCACGCGGCCCGGCTTGGCCAGCCGCAGGATGAACCCGCCGAGCAGCCGCCCGGCCAATGCGCCCAGCCAGTACATTGCGACCAACTTACCCGCAGCCTCCAGTCCCAGACCCATCACGCTGCTATCGCCCAGATAGGCGATCAGGTTGGAACCGATGGCGACTTCCGCGCCGACGTAGCTAAAGATGCACAGCGCACCCAGTTGAACCCGGCGGTTATGCTTGAACAAGCCCCAGGTGCCTTCCAGCTTGACCTCTTCGGTCTTGGCGTTGTCGAGCGCCGAACGGAAAGTCCAGAACAGCGCGGCGATCACCAGCATCAACACGCCCAGCCACATATAGGCTGTGCCGATCGAAGCCCCTTCGGCCACGCGATAGGCCTGCAATTCAGCCGCCGTGGCGGTTTCGGCGTCAATTGGTTTGGAATCGCCCAGCAGGAACGATGCCCCGCCATAGATCATCAGGAACACGCCGATCGAATTGAACGCCTGCGCAAAGGTCAACCGGCTGTGCGAAGTTTCCGCCGGACCCAAGGTGGTGATCACCGGGTTCATCGCCACTTGTAGCACCGTAATCCCCGCGCCGATGCAGAACAGCGCCGCCAGAAAGCCCGGGAAGGATGCCGCAGCAGAGGCTGGAATGAACAGGAATGCGGCAGCGGCAATGATCACAAAGCCGAGCACGAAAGTGCGGATATAGCCCAGCTTTGACAGGATGATCCCGGCCGGGATCGAGAATGTCGCATAGGCAAAGAAGAAGAACAGCTGGACGAAATTTGCCTGCGTATGGCTAAGGTCAAACATTGGTTTGAACTTACCGACCAGCAGGTCGTTGATGTTGGTCACCCCGCCGAGCAGGAAGAACACCGCAAAAGCCAGCGCCAGGACGATCCCGACTTTGCCCCCACTGCTTCCCCCGCCGACATTGCCCGATCCGGTAATTGGCGCTGCCATCTGGCCTCTCCCCTATGTTGTTATTGCCGCAGTCATGCCGCGCGGGGCGGGGATGTCCAGTGGCATACGTATGACTATCCCCAATTGTGTGGGAACGTTCACAAATGCAGGCCGCTGGTCAGCCGGTGGACCCGCTGATAGAGCGGGGCTGGTAAGCAGGGAGAATGCCGATGCCGGGTCTGTGGTTTGATGAACTGTCGGTGGGGCAGCGCTTTGATCATCCGATCCGCCGGACGGTGACAGAGACCGACAATCTGCTGTTCACCACGCTCAGCCACAATCCGGCCCAGCTGCACCTGGATGCCGAGTACATGAAGAGCAGCGAATATGGCCAGGTGCTGGTCAATTCGTGCTTCACGCTCAGCCTGATGGTCGGGGTCAGCGTTGGCGACACTACGCTGGGCACGGCGGTCGCCAATCTGGGCTGGGACGAGGTGCGGTTTCCAAAGCCGGTGTTCATCGGCGATACCCTGAACATCATCACCGAAGTGCTGGAACTGCGCGAATCCAAAAGCCGGCCTGATGCCGGGATCGTCACCTTTTTGCACCAAGCCTGGAACCAGCGCGGCGAACTTGTCGCCAGTTGCAAGCGGTCCGGTCTGCAGCGCAAGCAGCCGGCCTGACCCGCAAATTCGTATGCGGGCGGATTGAACCCCTCGCCCACCCGTGCAACCTGCGTTCCGGATAGGGAGTGCGGATGCGATGGCGGAACGATTGATCGGGGCGATTGAGGCTGGCGGGACCAAATTTGTGGTGGCGCTGGCCCGCGAAGACGGCACCGTGCTGGCCGAAACCCGCATCCCGACCCGCACTCCGGCGGAATGCTTCCCGGATATCGAGCGCTTCTTTGCCAATGCTGCCGCTGCCCACGGGCCGATTGCGGCGTTCGGCGTGGCCAGTTTTGGCCCGATTGATATTGATCCCGCCAGCAGTGCGTATGGCACGTTCACCACCACGCCCAAGCCCGGCTGGTCCGGCGCACGGTTCCACGATGTGCTGGGGCAATTCGGCGCGCCGATTGTGGTCGATACCGACGTCAACGGGGCGGCCTTGGGCGAATGGCAGGGCGGGGCCGGGCAGGGCTGCACTACGCTGGCCTATACCACTATCGGCACCGGGGTTGGCACCGGAGTGGTCCGCAATGGCCAGCCGCTGATGGGTTTTTCGCATTTTGAAGCGGGGCATATTCTGGTCCGGCGTGATCCGGCGCTGGACCCCTATGCCGGGTTCTGCCCGTTCCATGGGGACTGCCTCGAAGGGCTGGCGGCGGGCCCGGCGATCACCGCGCGGTGGGGCGAAAGCCTGTCCAAACTGGGTAGCCCGGCTGATAAAGTGGAACTTATCGCGGGTTACATCGCGCAGCTGGCGGCGACGCTGGTGCTGCTGCATATGCCCGACCGGTTGATTTTCGGCGGCGGGGTGATGAAGACGCCGGGGCTGGTCGAGGCACTGCGCCGCGCGACCGAGGCCAAGCTGGCGGGCTATATCAAGGCGCCGCAGCTCGATCCGGGGCTGCAGCGCTATATCGTGACGCCGGGCTTGGGCGACGAGGCTGGGATTACCGGCGCGATTGCGCTGGGGCGTTCAGCGCTTCGCTAAACCTTACCAAAGCAGTCGTTGACCGTCCCAGGCGAACAGCCCGCCGCTGTCCGCCGGGGTCAGCCGATCAATCACACCCAGCAAATGCTGCGCCGCCTCATCCGGGCTGAACAACGGATTGTCCGGCGTGCTTTGCCGAAACGGCGCTGACAATGCACTGCTGACGGTGCCGGGGTGCAGCGCGGCGGCGATCGCGCGGGGATGGCTGCGGGCCAGTTCAATCCCGAAATTGGCGACCAGCATATTGAGCGCAGCCTTGCTGGCGCGATAGGCGTGCCACCCGCCCAGTCGGTTGTCGCTGATTGATCCGACCCGGGCAGACAGCGCGGCAAAAACGGTGCGGCGATCACGCGGCAGCAGCGGCAACAGATGCTTTGCGATCAGCGCCGGGCCGATCGTGTTGATCGCCAGCACTTGCGCCAGCGCCGCCGGATCGATCATCCGCCAGCTCTTTTCAGGGGCAATGCCGCTGCCGGGATCGTGCAGGATGCCAGAGGCGACAATGACCAACGCGGGGGGAACCGCAAAGCTGCTGGCCGCCGCCGCGATCGACGCCTCGTCAGTCAGGTCAAAGCGAAAGCCGGTGACGCTATCGGGCAAGTCCGGCACGGCCCCGCGCGCTCCGGCATAGACCGCGCTGTATTCGCCCGACTGCGCCAGCCGCCGGACCAGCGCATTGCCGATGCCGCCGCTGGCACCGAACACCACGGCGGATTGATCAGGCGGCGCCACGGACCGGTTCGGCCAGCGTGATGGGCGCAGCGGTCAGGCCAGCTGCGATCTGATCGGCCAGCTCTGCGCCAGAGCGCCAGGCCCCGTCAATCTGCGGCCCGATGCACCAATCGCCGCAGGCCCCCAGCCGCAATTGCGCGTTCCACAGCGGCGCGCCGCGCTGACCCAGCGGCAGGGCATAGCGCCAGCGGTGGGCCTTCAAGAAGGTCGGTTCAGGCAAGGGTTCCGGGCTGATCTGCGCCAGCGCGGCCAACAATGCGTCGGCGGCCTGAGCGGGCTCCAGCTCGATGTTTTCGCGTGACCATTCGCTACCGCTCTGGATCACCCAGCATTCGGCATTGCCCCGGCCCGGCTTGGAATTGTCACGCGCGGCCCAGCGGATCGGGCCGCTTTCGCGAATGAAGTCGGGCAGGCCCGCCAGCGGTTCAGCAAAGCTGGCCATCACCGACCAGCACGGGATCGAGCGCAGCGAAGCCGCCTCTTGCGCCATCGCCAGATCATGGAGCGCCAGCAAGGACGCGGCCTGTTCGCACGGGACCGCGATTACGACCGCTGCAAATGGCCCTTCGTGCAGTTCCGGGCCGAATAGGGTCCAGCCTTCGCCAGCGCTATCCACCCGCAGCACTTGCGCCGAAAAGCGCACTGGCAACTGGGCGGCTTCCGCAGCGATCACCGCGTTCATCGCGGGCACCCCAACCCACGCGCCTTCTGGCCCCGTCGGCCAGCGGGCGATCAGGCCGGATTGTTCCCAGACCGCGGCTTGCGCGGCGAACCGCGGGCTGGTTATGCGGAAATAGGGCGCGCCAAAATCCCAGGCCTCGCCCTCCAGTTGCAGCGCGGATAGCCGCCCGCCGGGGCGGCGGCCTTTGTCAAATAGTTGGGGTTCAAAACCATGTTCATCCAGCCGCTTGGCGCAAGCCAAACCGGCAGTCCCGGCACCAACGATAGCAACCTTCATGGCTGTTCCTTGCACCAGATGCGTGGGGCGGGTTTTTGCCGGTTGCCGTCGGGAGGGGGGGGGGAGATCGACAACCGGCGAGTTCGGTCTAGGCTTTCGCCCCGCAGTCTGCGATATGACCGAACGTGCAGTCTTATAAGGCAGTCGCAAGTGCAATTGAGCCCTGAAGAGTTGATTGAGAATAGCAAGGTCGCCGCGGTCGTCAGCGACCCGCGTCAGACCGACAATCCGATCGTGGCCTGCAATGCCGCTTTCCGGCAATTGACCGGCTATTCCAGCGAAGAGATTATCGGCCGCAACTGCCGCTTTTTGCGTGGCGAAGCGACCGAACCCGGACAGACCGCGATGCTGCGCGAAGCCGTGGCGGAACAACGCCCGGCGATGGTCGAACTGATCAATTACCGCAAGGATGGCACCCCGTTTCGCAACGCTGTGATGATCGCGCCGCTGTTTGATGATCAGGGCAAGCTGACCTATTTCATCGGTTCGCAAATGGCCGTCGATGTCAACGGCGCCAGCCGCCATGATAGCGCCCGCGCGCTGGTTGATGCGCTGACCCGGCGCCAGCAGCAAATCCTTGAGGCATTGGCCAAGGGCCGCCTGAACAAGCAGATCGCCTATGAACTGTCGCTGACTGAACGGACCGTCAAGATGCACCGCGCGGCGATGCTGAAAGGGCTGGGAGTGCGGACAGTGGCCGAAGCGATCCGGATCGCAATCGAAGCCGGGTTTTAACCCAACTTAGTGCATCCGATTGACCGCAAACCGGGTTAGGTCGCGCAGCGGCATTGCCTTTGGCCCGAACGCGTCGAGCGCTTCGTGGCAAGCGTCTTCAAGGCGGCTGGCCTGCTGCGCGGCGCCGTCCAGCCCGAACAACAGTGTTGCGCTCTTTCGGCCACCCACCGCGTCTTTGCGCAGCGCTTTGCCGACCACGGCAGCATCGCCGATGTCATCCAGAATATCGTCGCGGATCTGGAAAACCAGCCCCAGGTTTTCGGCAAAACGCAGCAGCCGCGCCAGTTCTTCGCCGCTGCATTTACCCAGCATCGCCCCGGCCTCAACCGCAAACCGGATCAGCGCGCCAGTCTTGCGCGATTCGCATTCGAAAAGGTCTTGCGCGCTGGGCTGCGCGGGCGGGTAGAGGTCAAGCATCTGCCCGCCGGCCAGGCCATCTTGCCCAACCGCGCGGGCCATGGCCAGCACCAGTCGGGCCCGCACGGTGCCATCGGGATGGGTCGCTTCATCGGCGAGCAGTTCAAACGCCAGCGCCAGCAGCGCGTCCCCCGCCAGCACGGCGGTCGCCTCATCAAATTTGCGGTGCAGTGTGGGCCTACCGCGGCGCAGATCGTCATCGTCCATGCACGGCAGATCGTCGTGCACCAGCGACTGGGCGTGAACGCATTCAATCGCCGCACCGACCCGCAGCGCCTGCGCGTATGAACCGCCGACCAGATCGCTGACCGCCGCCACCAGCAGCGCGCGGAATCGCTTGCCGCCGCCCATCGCGGCATAACGCATCGCATCGGCCAGCCGCCGGTCACGCCCGCCGCCCGCGCCGATGGCAGAATCGAGCGTGGCATCAATATCCGCCCGCAGCCGGGCCAGCCGGTCTTCCAGCGATCCGGCCAGCGCCGGTGGCTGCGCGCCGAGCAAGGACACCGGACGGAACCGGACCCGTTCAACCGTGCCTGCCGCTTCTTCCAGCGTGAACCCGAGGCGCTGCAAGGACTCGCAAACGCCCGAAACTGCGCTTTCGGGGGTAGAGGCCGCAGCCGTCAGCCCAACGGTGGTGGCGCGTTCGACCAGCTCCAACGGCAAAGCCGCCGCATCAGCGATCAGGTGCGCCTCGGCGCAGCCAGCCGCGCGGGCCACTTCGACCAGACGGCGCGCGTTGGAGGACATCGTATCGCCGACCACCAGCACCAGATCGGCCTGCGCGGCGAGTTCCTCAATCGCGTTCTGGCGGTTGCTGGTGGCATAGCAGATATCGCTGGCGCGCGGCCCGGTGACATCGCGGAACCGGGCCTTGATCGCAGCGATCATCCCATCGGCATCGCGCATCCCAAAGGTGGTTTGCACGGCATAGGCAATCGCGCTGTTGGGCGGCAGATCGAGCGCATCGATATCGGCTGGCGAGGCGACGACCGAGATTGCCCCGGCCGGAACCTGCCCCAGCGTGCCGACCACTTCGGGATGGCCGATATGGCCAATCAGCAGGACGTGACGCCCGCTGCGATACCAGCCTTCGACTTCGGAATGGACCTTGGCGACCAGCGGGCAGATCGCATCGACCACCCGCAGACCGCGGCCCTGCGCGGCCAGCTTGACCGAGCGGGCGCTGCCGTGGGCTGACAGGATCGCGATGGCGCCTTCAGGGATCTCGTCGACCTCTTGCACGAACACCGCGCCTTGCGCTTCGAGCCCGGCGACCACTGTCTGGTTGTGGACAATTGCCCGGCGCACGAATACCGGTGCTCCGTGCAATTCCAACGCCTGCTCAACCGCATCGATCGCCCGCTGAACTCCGGCGCAGAACCCGCGCGGATTGGCCAGCAGAACGCGGCGCCTGGCAGCGGTTGCTGGGACCGAATCCGGGGTGTTGAACGTTTCAGCCATGGCTCTCCTCGAGTGTTGCACTGTCTAGCGCTGATGGGAAGAGCAACAGCCGTCCTTTGGGACAGGTTGCCCGCCCGGCACCGCGCTGTAGGCGATTTTATATGACTGAAAAAACCACCGCCATCGTAATTGGTTCCGGCTTTGGCGGGCTCGCTTTGGCGATCCGCCTGCAAAGCGCCGGGATCGCTACTACAATCGTCGAAGCACGAGATCGCCCCGGCGGGCGGGCCTATGTCTGGCAACAGGATGGCTATACTTTTGACGCCGGCCCTACGGTGATTACCGATCCGGACTGCCTTGAGGAACTGTGGGCTCTGTCCGGCAGCCGGATGGCCGATGATGTGACGCTACTGCCGGTCGATCCGTTTTACCGGTTGCTCTGGAACGACGGAACGCGGTTTGATTATTCGAACAACGAAGCGCAGCTCAATGCCGAAATCGCCAAGCTCGATCCGGCCGATGTGGCGGGTTATGCCAGATTCCTCGAATATTCGAAGGGGGTGTACGAGGAAGGCTATCTGAAGCTCGGTGCGGTGCCGTTCCTCAATTTCGGCCAGATGATGAAAGCTGCGCCGGCGCTGGCGCGGTATCAAGCCTGGCGCTCGGTCTATTCGGTGGTTTCGGGCTTTGTCCGGAATGAAAAGCTGCGGCAGGTATTGTCATTCCATAGCCTGCTGGTCGGTGGCAATCCAATGAAGACCAGCAGCATCTATGCCCTGATCCACCAGCTGGAAAAGCTCGGCGGGGTGTGGTTCGCCAAGGGCGGGACCAGCGCGCTGGTGAACGGCATGGTAGCGCTGTTTGAGCGGCTGGGCGGAACGCTGCTGCTGAATGAAAAGGTTGCGCAGATCACCCATGCGGGCAAGCAAGTGACGGGCGTCGTGACCGAATCAGGCAAAGTGCTGACGGCCGACCGCGTCGCCAGCAACGGCGATCTGGTCCATAGTTATGGGCTGCTGGCGGGGTCAGACTATGCCGCGCGGAAGATCAAGTCGCTGCACCGCAAACGCTTTTCGCCCAGCCTGTTTGTGGTCCATTTCGGGCTCAACGGCAGCTTCCCAGATATCGCGCACCACTCGATCCTGTTCTCGGACCGCTACGCACCGCTGCTTGACGATATCTACAAGCATGGCAAGCTCCCCGCTGACCCCTCGATCTACCTGCATCACCCAACGGCAACCGATCCTGATATGTCCCCAGCTGGTAAAGCAGCGTTTTATGCGCTCGCCCCCGTCCCGCACATGGGCCGCGCCCCGGTCGATTGGGCAGTCGAAGGCCCGCGCTATCAGCAAGTGGTGCTCGACCGGATCCGCGATCAGCTGATCCCGGATCTGGATAGCCGGCTCGACACCTGCTTCCACTATACCCCGCAGGATTTCTCGGACGATCTGGGCGCGCACCTAGGAAGCGCGTTCAGCCTGGAGCCGGTGCTGACGCAGAGCGCCTGGTTCCGCGGGCACAACCGCGATGATCATTTCTCCAACCTCTACTTCGTTGGTGCGGGCACCCATCCGGGCGCAGGTATTCCCGGCGTGGTTGGCAGTGCCAAGGCGACCGCGAGCCTGATCGTATAATGCGCCGAAACCTGCTATAGGCTGCCGCTATGCACTGGTTCCAAATAGCCCTGATCTTCCTGGCGACCATCGCCGCGATGGAGCTGTTTGCCTATGTTGTGCACCGCTGGGTGATGCACGGGGCAGGTTGGTTCCTACACGAAAGCCACCACCGGGCCAGGCCCGGAATGTTCGAACTCAACGACCTGTACGGGGTCATCTTTGCAATTCCGTCGATCATGCTGATCTGGCTGGGCGTGCAGGAAGGCTGGGGCGCAGGCTGGACCGCAATCGGTGCGGGTATCGCGGGTTACGGCGCGATCTATTTCGGGTTCCACGATTGGATCGTCCATCAGCGACTGCCGCACCGGATCGTCCCGCGCAGCGACTACTTCAAGCGGATCGTTCAGGCCCACCGGCTGCACCACGTGGTCGAAAGCAAGCATGGCGCGGTCAGTTTCGGGTTCCTGTGGGCTCCGCCGATTGACCAGTTGAAAGCTGAACTGCGCGTGTCTGAACAGGCCCGGCTGCGTGAGCCGGGGACGCTCTAAATCGGCCGATCCCACAGCCCGGTGCGCGGGGTTGCCGTTGGCGTGGCGATACTCCGCCCCGCCGCCGCCACAAACAGCGCCAGCTTGCCCGCCGTGCTGACCCGCACCCGCTGATCCCACGCCTGCGCGCCTTTGGCCGCCACCCGTTCCCCAATCGCGCCATAGATCGCATCGGCTGCTAGCACTGCCAGCCGCGACCGGCTCGGCAACCGCGCCGCGCCAATCCGAGCCGAGGTGCGATAGGGCCGCGACAGCGCCACCAGCCGCGCCGCAATCCGGGCGAGCGCGGCGCGGTGCTGCGGCTGGGTCAGATCGGCCCCTTCCAATCCCTCCTCCGCCAGCCATTGTGCCGGAACATAGCACCGCCCCACTGCCGCATCGGGCACCACATCGCGGGCAATATTGGCCAGCTGGAACGCCAGCCCCAGATCGCAGGCCCGGTCGAGCGTGTCTTCGTCCGCCGGATCGACCCCCATCACCACCGCCATCATGCAGCC
>JANMHL010000434.1:0-4439 GCA_031375125.1 Novosphingobium sp.
TGGTGGGCCAAGGGGCTGCGGCAAGTGGCGGGATTGCTGCTGACCGGGGTGGTGATCGAACTGGCACTGATGCCGATCGGGCTGTTCCATTTCCACCGCGCCGGGGTCTATGGCGCGCTGGCCAATGTTATCGCAATTCCGCTGACGACGCTGGCGTCGATGCCGCTGATTGCGCTGGCCTTGCTGGCTGACGGGGTGGGAGCAGGAGCGCCGTTCTGGTGGTTGGCGGGTAAGTCGCTCGAGCTGCTGCTGGCGCTGGCGCATTGGACCGCGGCGATTCCGGGTGCGGTGACGATGCTGCCGTCGATGGGGCGCGGGGCCTTTGCGTTGTTCCTTGCGGGCGGGTTGTGGCTGGCGCTGTGGCAATCGCGCGTCCGGCTGTGGGGGCTGGTTCCGGCCTTGATCGGGCTGTTGTTGCTAAGCCAGGTGCGCGCGCCGGACCTGCTTATTTCGGGCGACGGGCGGCACGTCGGGATCATGGGTGAGGCGCCCGGTGAGCTGCTGGTACTGCGTGAGAGCCGCAGCGGCTATATCCGTGATAATCTGATCGAAAGTGCCGGGATGAACGGCGAAACCCGGCTGATCGAGGATTGGCCCGGCGCGCGCTGCAACCGCGATTTCTGCGCGCTTTCCGTAGAGCGCGAGGGCCGTCAGTGGCAGCTGCTGATCGGGCGCGGGACCGACTATGTCGCCGAGCGAGCTCTGGCGGCGGCGTGCGAGCGGGCCGATATTGTGATCGCCCCGCGATATCTGCCGTATTCATGCCACCCGCGCTGGATCAAGGCCGACCGGCGAATGCTCGACCAGAGCGGTGGGCTGACGATTGACCTGACTACAGCCGAAATGCTGAGCGTAGCGGACGATCAGGGCCAGCACGGCTGGTGGAAACCGCCCGCTGATCGCCCAAGGCTGCCTAAACCGGGCACAAACCGGCCTAACCCCGGCACCACGCCGCCTAACGCGGTGCCAACGGTGCCCAAAACCGGCACCGAAAACACCAACAACGCTGCAATACCAGTGCCTTAGTGGTAACGCCGCAGCAATCCGGCCAGTTTGCCCTGAACCACTACTTCGCGCGGATCATAAATCTGGGCTTCGTAGGCGGCGTTGGCGGGATCGAGCCGGACCCGGCCGTTCTCGCGGTGCAGGTATTTCAGCGTGGCTTCTTCGCCGCGAACCAGCGCGACCACGATTTCGCCATCGCGGGCCACGTCAGTGCGGCGGATCAGGGCGTAGTCGCCGTCAAAAATCCCGGCATCGATCATCGAATCGCCCGATACTTCGAGCGCATAGTGTTCGCCTGCCCCCAGCAACGCGGCGGGCACCGGCAACATCTGGGCGGTTTCCATCGCTTCGATCGGAACACCTGCGGCAATCCGGCCGTGGAGCGGAATTTCGATCACATCGTTGGCCGGGGCCGGGCGGACCGGTTCGGGCCGCTTGAGCGTGACGACGTTGTCGCTGCGCGCCGGGGCCTTGCCCATCACGTCCTCAGGCTGCTTGAGAACTTCCAGCGCGCGGGCCCGGTTGGGCAGACGGCGGATGAACCCGCGTTCTTCGAGCGCCGAAATCAACCGGTGCACCCCCGACTTTGATTTGAGGTCGAGCGCTTCCTTCATTTCTTCGAATGAAGGGGAAACCCCGGTTTCTTCCAGGCGGACCTGAATGAAGCGGATCAACTCATGTTGCTTGCGGGTGAGCATTGCCTTGTCACTCCCTGTGAACGGGCAAAAACGCGGATGTTCTTGCGCCGTTCAGTGAACGAATGCGGAACAAGTAAGCAACAGAAATCGCCGCGTCAAGCAATACCGCCATTTCCGAGCAGATAGACCGAAACGGCCATTCCGGCCTGCAAGGCGGGCGCGTCCACCGCGCGCTCGATCAGCGCGTTGCTGGCCGCCATCGCGGCCAACGCGCCGCTGTCCTGATTGGCCCGGGCCGAGACACTGTGGCCGTCCCAGACCGCCCGAATGAACTCTTGCCGCGGGCCGCCGGCGGGTAAATCCTCGGCGGCAATGGCGGCTACCGGGCGCGGCAATGGTTCCGCCGCTCCCAGCAAGGCCCGCAGCAACGGCAGCAGGAACAGATAGGCGGTGACATGGCTCGATACCGGATTGCCGGGCAGACCCAGCACCAGTTGATGCCCACGCCGGGCCAGCATGATCGGCTTGCCGGGCTTGATCGCCACCCGCCAAAAGTCGATTTCTGCGCCCCAAGCGGCCAGTGCCGGGCAAATCAGGTCGTGATCGCCAAC
Source organism: Novosphingobium sp. (assembly GCA_031375125.1). GTDB lineage: Bacteria > Pseudomonadota > Alphaproteobacteria > Sphingomonadales > Sphingomonadaceae > Novosphingobium. Next base: position 2,255 of record JANMHL010000434.1, read on the forward strand.
CGACGCTCCGCCGCTGGTGACAATGACGTCAGCGTCCCTCGCTGCGGCCAAAGCCTGCGCCAATGCCGCCAGCGTGTCCGCCACCGGCCCAATCCGGTCAATTGTGCAGGGCAGGGCTGACTGGACCAGCGCCGCCAGCATGGCCCCGTTACTGGCCGGGATCTGGTGCAGCGCGCAGTTTTCAGGATCGCTGGCCAGCTCGTCGCCGCTGTCAATTATCGCGATCCGGGGCAGTCGCCGCACTGCGATCAGCCGGTGGCCCGCGCCCAGCACCAAGGCCAGTTGCCCGGGGCCGAGCCGGGTTCCGGCGGGCAGCAGCGCCGCGCCATCGGCGAAATCCGTACCCTTGCGGCGGATATGCTTGGCCGGAGGAGTGGGCGGCGTGCCGGTCAGGGTCAGCGCAGCGCCATCGCGCGCGGCGTCCTCTTGCATCAGCACCATGTCGGCGCCCGGAGGGATCAATGCCCCGGTCGCGATCCGCACGGCCTCTCCCGGGCCGACAGCCCCTTCGAACGGATGCCCGCAGGCGCTTTCCCCGATGACCCGCCACGGCCCCGACAAGTCGGCCGCCCGCAAGGCATAGCCGTCCATCGCCGATAGGTCGGCCGGGGGCTGGGTCCGCCGCGCCACCAGCGGCTCGGCCAGATAGCGCCCCAGCGCCTCCGCCACCGGCACGCGCTCGACCGGCAAGGCCACTGCCATGGCCAGCAACCGCGCCTGCGCCTCTGCCAGAGTGAGCAGCGCCATTAGTCTAGGGCTCGCCAATCGCCCGATTTTCCGCCGCGCTTTTCGAGCAAGCGAATGCCAGACAGGATCATGCCCTTGTCGATCGCCTTGGCCATGTCGTAAATTGTCAGGAGTGCCACGGAAATGGCTGTTAAGGCTTCCATTTCCACCCCAGTTCGCCCGGTCAGAGAGGCGCTTGCGGTAACCCGCACTGCGCCGTCCTCGATTGCGAAATCCACCGTCACCGCGTCGAGCGCCAGCGGATGGCACAGCGGGATCAGCTCAGCGGTCTTTTTCGCCGCCATGATCCCGGCGATCCGCGCGGCAGCGATGACGTCGCCTTTGGGCATTGTGCCATCGCGGATCGCAGTGAGCGCGGCGGGCGACATCGCAATCCGCCCTTCCGCCACAGCCAACCGGCGCGTCTCAGCCTTGCCGCCAACATCGACCATTCGCGCCTTGCCCTGAGCATCGAGGTGGGTGAGTTCAGCCACCCAGCAAAGCCTTGGTTGCCGCCGTGACGTCATCCTGCCGCATCAGGCTTTCCCCGACGAGGAAGGTGCGGATGCCGCTGGCCTCCAAACGCACCAGATCGGCGTGGTGATTGATCCCGCTTTCACTGATCAGCAGCGTGCCCGTTGGCGCCAATGCGGCTAGCCGTTCGGTGGTAGCAAGATCGGTAACGAAGCGCTTTAGGTCACGGTTGTTTACCCCGATAAGCCTTGATTTCAAGCGGCTTGCCCGCTCCATCTCAGCTTCATTGTGAACTTCAACCAGCACGTCCATGCCGCGTTCCAGCGCCGCAGCCTCAATCTCGGCCATCACGGCGTCATCCAGCGCAGCGACGATGATCAGGACCGCATCGGCGCCAATCGCGCGGGCCTCGGCCACTTGCCAGGGATCGACCATGAAGTCCTTGCGCAGCACTGGCAGATCACAAGCCGCGCGGGCGGCGACCAGATAGTCCTCATGCCCCTGAAAGTACGGCGCATCGGTCAGCACCGAAAGGCAGGCCGCACCGCCGGCTTGATAGGCGCGTGCATGGGCGGCAGGATCGAAATCGGCGCGGATCAGGCCTTTGGAGGGGCTGGCCTTCTTGATCTCGGCGATCAGGGCATAGCCAGTAGCAGCCTTGGCCCGCAGCGCCGCTTCAAACCCGCGCGGGGCGGTTTGGGCGGCGGCACGGGCATCAAGCGCGGCCAGCGAGGCCAACGCCTTGCGCGCGGCCACTTCAAGCCGCTTGGTGTCACAGATTTCGGTCAGCTTATCGGTCATGATTGCGCACTAGCCGGGGGCATTAGGCAAGTCGAGAGGCGGAATGGTTCGCGCAGAGATCGCAGAGGACGCAGAGAAAGGGCATTGGGCGAATCCCGAAAATCAACCAGACAATAAAGTTTGACGCGAATAATCGGTTTCAAGATTTGCCTGCGGCACCACGCAACATCTCTGCGTCCTTTGC